>JBATAT010000047.1:0-6531 GCA_049662005.1 Tepidiformaceae bacterium | reverse complement strand
AGGGCGTTGAGGTGGGTGGACTTGATGCGGGCGAAATCTTCCTCGCGAAAACCGGGTGCAGCGATCTGGGGAAGCGCAATTTCCAGGAAACGGTCGAGGGTATCGAGGTGGGCAACACCGGTGAAGGTCGTCATGTCGCGGTCCACCTGTGCCTCGAACGAAGCGGCGAGGGGAAAGAGCGCCCGGGTAATTTCGTCGAACGGCATCTCTGCGCTTCCGGCATCGGTGATCATCGAAGCGGCCAGGTTGGCGAGACCGTGCCGGTCCGGCGGGTCATCGGCTGAGCCGGTGGTGAACAGTAATTTGAAGCGAACGAGGGACGACGGCCCCGGCAGCGAGAGCGTTTTGATTGGGGCGAGCGGCAGGGAGGTTGCAGTCAGCCGGGGGGGCGAAGTCAGCGCAGCAGGCAAGCCCTCGTGCGAGAGGGTAGCGACGATCATGTTCGATTCGGTGAGGTACTTCTGGGCGACCTCGATGAGGTCATCCGGTGTGCACGTGTCGGCGATGTCGAAGAGTTCGTTCAGGGTTTCGTAACGGCGTTCGAAACGGACAAAGCGCGCGAGTGTCGAAGCGATCGACTCGGAGTTGTCGAGGGTACGCACGAACGCGTAACGGCCGTGCGATTTCGCGTCTTCCAAGCGTTTCGCGGGGACGCGGCTCGTGGTCGCCTGCGCGATCGTTTCCGCGATCGCATCGCGCACGTACTCGAGGTCTTCGATTCGCTTGACGCGGGCGAACACCGTGGCCAGGGCCGGATCCTGGGCAGAAGGCAAGTAGGGGAGCAGTTCATCCACGACCTGCTCGCGTTCAACCAGGCGCCGGTAGAGGTCCGACGTTTGAGCGAACATCAAGTCGAGCAGGAAATCGAGGGCTACGTAGTCTTTCGTGGTTGTGCTGAAGGCAGGTCCGTGGAACCCGACGGACACCCAGGGAAGGGTGGCCGTATCCCAGTGATGATGGACGACTGACGGTTGAGTATGGGCTGGTTCCCGTGGGACGGTCACTCCAGCATCGGCACCCGCGTCCCAGTCGCTCCAATACTTCGCGACAAGCGCGGTCGCCGCGTGGGGATCGATGTCGCCTGCGACGATCACCGTCGTATAGCGCGGCCGGTACCAGCGGTCGAAGAACGTGCGGGAGTACTCGAACTGGTTCGGCATGTTTTCGATGTCGGCGATGAAGCCCATGGTGGTGTGCTTATAGGTGTGGGTAGTGAAGGCGTGGTCGCGCTGCACTTCGATCAGCTTCGTGATTGGGTCGGCGGCGCTCTTGTTGTATTCGCCGAGGACGGCTCGCGCTTCCGTCTTGAAGTCTGCTTCGGAGTAGTTCAGGTTCATGAAGCGGTCGGCTTCGAGTTCGAGGATTTGCTCGAGGTCTTCCTTCGCGAAGGTGATGTGGTAGTTCGTGTAATCGTCGGTGGTATAGGCGTTCTGGCGTGCGCCTGAGCGCGTGATGATCTCCTGGTATGCCTCGGCCGAAAATCGCTCGGCCCCCCGGAACATCATGTGCTCGAAGAAGTGCGCGAACCCCGACTTCCCGGCCTCGACTTCGTTTCGCGACCCGGTCTGCACCGGTATCTGCAGGGAGACGAGGTTCGGCAAGCCGGTGTTGAGCGCGATGACCCGGAGGCCGTTTGGTAGGGTTGTCTCGAGGGCGTCGAAGGGAAGTATCGAGGGCATAGGCGTGGCTCCTTTGCGTTCGCGTGCGAGTCTATTCCCTCCGAGCGCGCAGCGGTTAGAACCCGTTTGGGCAGTAGGGCGCGTGTTCGGCCCGGAAGATTGCATCCGCGGTTCGCAGTGCAGCACTGTCTTTCGCCTGAAGTCTGCCGGCCTTTGCGAAGTGCGATGCCGGCCGGTAGCCCGAAATCAGCGACGAGAGGACGTTCACGGAGGTGGTGATGTCTGGTTCGCGATCCACTCGCCGCACGGCCGACGTCGCTCCATCGGTCTCCAGCAGGTAGGTGCCCGCGTTCCACGGGCAGACATCGTCCTGTTCGATCTGGATCGTGAGTTCGCCACGGTTGCCGTAGGGGCGCTGGGGAAGTGCTTTCTCAACATCGACCACGCGCATCCAAATGCCATCGGAGGTGCGGCGCTGCAGCATGCGGGGCTCTAACAGGAGTTCCGGAGCCGGGTCATCTTCCGGCACCCCCGTGAAGTCGATTCGGCGGACGAGGTCGTGGGCGTTGAGATACTCCCACAACGCGCGGTACGCCTCCATGTCCCTGGCGATGAAGTCCGAAACGGTCATCACCTGGCCGGGACCCACATCGGCGAAATGGCCCTCTTTCGTCTGGTAAACCGCGTGGCCGGTCACCTCGCCATCGGTGTTTCGGTAGACGGCGCAGTAGACCGGGTGGTCTTTGACTTCGGCATGAAGGGTGCTCGCCTGCCAGAGGATCGTTGACCGGTGAATTGCGAGGTTCTTGTCGGCCACCCAGAGGATGTAGTTCTGCTTGATCAGCGGGAATGCATCCTCTTTCTCCATCAGCTCGACGCTGCCGGTGGAGTGCGAAGACTCGAAGAACCGGGCGAACCTCGGGTCTACGGCATAGCGAACGGACGCACTTGCGAGGCCATAGCCGAATCGCTGGTAGATGGCGCCCATGCTGGCCCAGAGGATAGCCAGCGATTGTTCGCGGTCACGCATTTCGCTCAGGGCCCGGGTCATCACCTGCCGAAGCAACCCCTTTCGACGGAAGGCCGGGAGTGTTCCCACGGCGGTAACGCCGCCCATTTTGACCGGGTTGCCGTTGAGCCGAACGGTGAAGGGCAGCGTGGCAAACGTGGTCGCGAGCTGACCGTCGACGAACCCGCAGGTCGTCCAGTCGGTCGCGGGCGTTGTGAGGTCATCCACGGGCGAGGGCGCGGAGGCGAAGACGTAGTTCACGTTCTTCTGGTACTGCTTCAGCTCTTCGCCGTCGCGAAGGGCTCGAATCTCTACAGTCATGCTGATCTCCCGGCGCGGCAGCGCGAAAGGCGAGTATAGCGATGCATCACGGTTGAAGCGGAATGAGCGTGGCCGGGGCATCCACGCGAAGCTGGTACGTCCCGCAGGCTTCGAGGGTTGTGAAGTCCTGGGCCCAACTTGGCACCGAAGGATCGCCGAATCGCTGCCAGTGGCCGGTGGCGACGTCGTACCTGTACAGATCAGTGAAGCCGCCATTGAGGCTCGCGAGCGCATCCAACACGTTCGCCGTCGCGCCGAGGTAGGTGAAGTCGTTCGGCCCGCGCTGAAGCTGCACGGGCACAGGGAACGAGACCGAGAAGCCGCCCGCCAGCGTCACCGGGCTGGCGGCGTAGATCCAGTACGATTCACCGGGCTCCACGGTCGTGAGAGTGCGATCGCTGGCCGTGCCCTTGAACCATCGCTGCCACTCGTTCGTGCCATCGACCGTGCGGAAGATCGCGGTTACCGCACCGCCAGGGTCAGCGGCAAAGTCGTTCAAGAGGGCGACGGTACTGTTGCCGAAGTAGCCGACGTGGTTCCAGCCAGACTGGAGTTCGACATTGCCACAGAGGATCGCCCCGGAGCCCACCCTGGCGGGAGGTCCAAACTCGCTCGTATTGCCGTCGCCATCGGTTGCCAGGGCGACAAGCCAATCCCCCGCCGATGCAGCCGGGTTGGTCACGTGGAACTCCCCTGAGGCAGTGGCAACAGCGGTTCCAGCTGGCAGTGGAGCCTGGCCATAGTCCCTGTTCCCGCCCGGCTCATGATGCGCGAGATAGATCTCCACGTTGCAGTTCGCGCACGCGTTCCCGGAAACCAGGGTCTGCGTGGCGTGCGTAATCAGCGGGTGGTTGACCAACATGTTCGGCCCGGAATCGCCGCCGCCATCATCATTCGGGTTGCGTACGTCATCGGCGCCAAGGTCGATTGCCATGCCGGTGATGCCCTGGAAGGTGTTTGCGGCGAAGCGATTGCGGATCACGGACACGCCGCCGCTGTCGGCTCTGACCTGGATAGCGGTGGCCGCGTTGTGGATGGCGTTTGAGACAACCTGCGTCACGCTCGATGGCTGCGCCAGCACAATTCCCACGCCAACAACGGCCACATCGCCATTTGGCCGCCGCCCAATCGTGTTTCGTTCGATATCGACGCCGGTGAATGCGCCCCCGGCGCCAGCGCCGACAAATATGCCCGCATCGGCGAAGCCGACGATGTTTCCATCGGCCGCAACCGGGCCACCAACGACGACGCTCCCCGCCGAAACCACGATCCCGGTTTGGACCGCGTCCACGGCGCCCGAAGCGGTAAAGCCGATGATGTTCCCGGCCACTTTCGACGCATTGCCGGAGACGGCGATGCCACTGGCGCAGCCCCCAACCGTGATTCCGGCGCCGGCTGCACCGATCGTGGCGCGTGCTCCGGTTACGGCCACGCAGCTCGCGGAAAAGCCGCGAATCTGCACGCCTCGCAAGGAAAAGCCGGTGCCAGTCGCGGTGATCCCGTTCATCGCTGTGGAGAGGCTCACCGAAGTGCCTTCGATGACCACGCCGGCTCCGGTTCCATCGATGGTCACGTCGGCGCGGGAAATGGTGGGAAGGGCCGTGCTGCCGACCAGGATGGTGGCGGGGTCGCCGGAGGGAAAAGCGTCCACGGCGAACTGAATCGTGAACTCACCAGGGGTTGGATCGAGGTTCGCCACCTCAATGGCGCGGCGCAACGTGCAAAGTGTGTCATCGGGGCAGACCGCACCGGCGTTCCCGCCAGCATCCTCTTTGCTGGTGACGGTCACCCCGGGATTGGCGGCATGCACCGGTGTCGCGGGGGCACCGTTCAGCGCGGCGATCACCACAACCAGCATGGCAAGGAGAAGCTGGACCACGGAGCCGCGTTCGAGCTTCACAGCGCCCGGAATGTTCGCTTCCCATCGAGGCGAAGCAGGCGCCCAATGCCCGGGTGGATCCAGTGCCCGGCCATCCACGTCCGGCCCTCATCGATCGCCCAGTCGAAAAGGCGCTCGCGACTGCTGGCGGCTGCGAGCGGGTCGATGTCGTAGCTTGGCGACCAATCGGGGTGAACGAGTTGGATCGGGTGGTGGGAGGCATCGCCCACAATAACCGCTCGCTCGCCCTGCGAGGCAATCCCAATGGATACGTGCCCGGGCGTGTGGCCCGGCGTGGGCACGTAGGTCAGGTGTGCATCGATTGCCTGTTCCTTTTCGGCGAAGGTGATTCGGCCGGTGTCGCGCAATGGTTCCACACAGTCGACCAGGTGCGCATTCGCGGGATCGGCAAGCCGTTCGGGGGTCATCCAGTAGTCCCATTCGCCCTGCTGGATCCAGAACTGCGCGTTCGGAAAGAAAACTTCGCGTGTGCCGTCGTCCTTGTCGATGGTATTCCACCCAACATGGTCCACGTGCAGGTGCGTGTTCAAGACAATATCGATGTCGCCGGGGGCAACGCCGGCCTCCGCCAGCGAATCATTCAGGTGCCCGAGCGGCATCGCCGGGCGCCTCCTCCGGCCGATGCCCGAATCGACCAGGATCGTTTTCCCTGCCGACCGAAGGAGATAGCAGGTCACTGCCATCGAATAGAGACCCCTTGGGTCCTCGGGTGGGCCAGCTTCATCTACAAATTCCTGCGCGTGGGCGGGGATGAACATTCGCGGGTCCATAAGCAGGCGCGAATCCAGGAGTGGCATTACTTCGACATCACCGACCGTCACCGTGGGCATGGGCTCTCCCTCCGCGCCGGATTCTAACGGCGCAGCAGAAGGCGCGTCGCGATCTACTGGAATTCGAAGGTGAACCGTTCCCGGAATCGAACGAGGGCCCGCAGCAACGGTCCCCCAACGGAGACCAACAGGATGGCGTTGGCGGCACTTCGCAAGAGGTCCCAGCCGAAACTGGTGAGGATGTAGTAGTTCCAGTAGCGCCGGAGGGTTTCGAATGGGCCGAGGCCAGCTTCATACGAAATGTCGGGCCCAGCGGCGAAGAACGGCCACGACCAGAGGTTGGTTATGGCGCCAAACAGCACTCCCCAGATCACTCCAAAACCAACGACGAGCAGGACCTCCGTTCGCCGTCCGGCGTGAACGTGAAGTGCAAAGATGCGAAGCAGCCCGGCGCTCGAACCCATCCAGGCGCTGGCGAACATCTGGAATGGCAGCCATGGCCCGATGCCGCCGGTGACAACGGCGCTCAAGAAGAACGAGAGCGCGCCCAGGAGGAACCCCATCCGGTATCCGAATGCGTAGCCCCCGAGGATGACGAGGAAGAAGTAGAGGTTCGCGCCGGCCGGCAAGGTAATCGTCCGGAGGACGGCGGCCAGGGCGGCAAGCACTCCCAGAGCCGCCAGCGATTTGCTATTCAGGCCGCCAGATGTCAGGTCAGCGACCGCGAGCACCATGCATAACGCTGCCGCGGCCGCGAAGACGATCGGCGCATCAGTCTTGTGCGCGAACGACTGGAGACCACCGTGCTGAAGTGCCGGGGCGAAAAACGGATTGAGGTACGCGAACAGGCCAACGGCATTGAGCACGATGAAGATCGCATTGCCCGAGTCGACCCTTTCGAACCACGCCCGG
>JBATAT010000046.1:0-3403 GCA_049662005.1 Tepidiformaceae bacterium | reverse complement strand
CGATGACGATCGTGTCGCTGGACGTGCCAAACTGCTTATCGATCAGCATTTCGCGAGCGGCTGCCAACGCGAGTTCGCGCGTTTCGCACCCGATCGCACCCTTCCCGGCAGCAAGTCCCGAAGCTTTCACCCAGAGCCTTCCCTCGGGCAGCGATTCAATGTACGCCGAGGCAGTTCGGAAGTTATCGAATGACTTCCCTTCGGCCGTGGGAATCCCGTTCCTGACCATGAACTCCTTCGCCCACGCCTTGCTCGCTTCGATCCGCGAGGACGCTTCGGATGGCCCGTAGCAGAGGATGCCTTTTTCTTGGAGCCGGTCGACCAACCCCAGCGGCTGGGGGTCATCGCTGCTTGCAAGGTAGAAGTCGACCTTGTTCGCGACTGCAGCCTCGACGATGCCCTCGATGTCGGTCGACTTCGGTGGCAGGTTGGTCGCCAGCAACGCGGTCCCGCTATTCCCCGGCGCAGCAAAGATGGCCTCGACGTGTTTCGACTGCCTCAGCTTCCAAACCGTCGCATGCTCTCTCGCACCGCTCCCGACAACTAAAACGCGCGCCACGGGCCACCCTCAATCCAAAATCCAAAGTCCAAGGTCCAAAATCGCCTCACTCCCATTCGATCGTCCCCGGCGGCTTCGGCGTGATGTCGTACACAACCCGGTTGATGCCCTCGACTTCGTTCACGATCCGGTTCGACATGCGGGCCAGCAGTTCATGCGGAAGCCGGGCCCAATCGGCTGTCATCGCATCGTCCGCGACAACCGCCCGGATAGCGACCGCGTAGCCATAGGTTCGGTAGTCCCCCTGGACCCCGACGGTCTTGGTATCGGTGAGCACAGCGAACGTTTGCCAGATGTCTCGATAGAGTCCTGCGTCACGGATTTCGTCCATCACAATGAGGTCCGCTTTGCGCAGGATGTCGAGACGCTCCTTCGTCACTTCGCCGATGCAACGAATGGCCAACCCTGGCCCTGGGAACGGATGACGCCAGACCATCTCCTCCGGCAAATCGAGTGCCTCCCCGATGCGCCGCACTTCGTCCTTAAACAGGTACCTCAGTGGCTCGACCAGGCCCAACTTCATGTCCGCGGGCAGACCGCCGACATTGTGGTGCGTCTTGATGACGTGGGCGCCTTTGCCATGCGATCCGCTCTCGATCACGTCGGGGTAGAGCGTCCCCTGGCAAAGGAACCGTGCATCCTCTACCGAGCGCGATTCGCGTTCGAAAATCCGCACAAAGGTGTTACCGATGCGCACGCGCTTCGTCTCGGGGTTTGTTACTTCAGCCAGTTGCGCCAGGAACTCGTCTTCCGCCTCGACGTGCACAAGATTGATCTTCATGTTGCGCGTGAACGTCTCGACCACTTGTTCGGCTTCACCCGATCGAAGCAGCCCGTTGTCAACGAAGATGCAGACCAACTGGTCCCCAATCGCCCGGTGTACGAGCGCCGCCGCCACCGCGCTATCAACCCCTCCGGACAGGCCGCAAATCACTCGCCCGGTGCCAACCTGTTCGCGGATTGCAGCGACGGATTCATCGATAAAGTTGCCGGGGGTCCAGCTGCCTTCACTCCCACAGATGTCGCGCACGAAGTTCTTGAGGATGTCCTTGCCCCGCGGGGTGTGGACCACCTCCGGGTGAAACTGGAGGCCGTAGTAGCCCCGCCCAGGATCGGCCATCACCGCATACGGCGAGTTCGCAGAATGGGCGATCGAGACGAACCCGGGCGGCAGCGCCTCCAGGCGGTCGCCGTGGCTCATCCACACTTCGAGCGAATCCGGCAAGCCTTCCAGCAGCGGGGTCGCAACGGACCGCGAGATGGTCGCAGGGCCAAACTCACGCTCGCTGCCGGGGCCGACCACGCCACCAAGCTGGTGCGCGAGGAGCTGCATTCCATAACAGATGCCCAGGATCGGCTTGCCGGAGTCGAAAACCCACTGCGGCGCGAGCGGCGCATCTTCGTCGTAAACCGAGGACGGCCCGCCCGAGAGAATAAAGCCGCGGACATCGAGGCCCGCGATGCGTTCTTCAGGCGAATCCCAGGGGATTAGTTCGCAGTAGGTATCAAGCTCCCGCACGCGGCGGGCGATGAGCATCGAATATTGGGCGCCGAAATCCAGCACCACGATGGATTCGTGGCCTTTTGCTGGATCGAGTGCGGCGGTATTTTGAGCTTCGGTGAGGGTGTCGGTCATCGTTGCGCGGTACCCATACGCAAATCTAGCCAAATTGTAGACTTTGGTCTACGAATTCGGCCTCGCCGGTTCGAATCTGCACATTCGCGGAGCGCTACATCCCCCGTGAACCCTCTCCTGCCCGGTCCCGAATCCGTTGAACACGCCCGCCACGCCCTGGCCAGCGGTCAACTGGCCATCTTGCCCACCGACACCGTCTACGGCATCACCGCCGATGTTCGAAACGACGATGCTGTCCGCGCGATCCACACAGCCAAGAATCGTTCGCCCGATTTTCCACTCCAGCTCCTGTTCGGACGTGACCCCGCAATGATCGATCGGTTCGCGATCATGACTGCGTCAGCCAGGAAGCTCGTCGACGCCTTCGGCCCCGGCGCATGGACAATCATCGTTCCGGCACGTGACGGGTGGGACAGCCCGGCCCTCAGTGGTGGCCGCACGGTCGGCTTCCGGATGGTGCCAGTGGAAGTGACACTCGATGTTATCGATGCGCTTGGCAGCCCGGTTGCGGCTTCAAGCGCGAACATCGCCCAGGGCCAGAGCCCTACAACCTGCGCCGAGGCAATCGCACAGGTCGGCGATTCGTGTGCGGTTGCTATCGACGCTGGCACAACTGCAGAAGGCATCGATTCGACCGTCATCGACCTCTCCGGCCCGGAACCACAAGTTCTGCGCGAAGGCGCGATAGACCGCGCAACGGTCGCCCGTATACTTGGGTTGGACCACATCCCCGTGGTCAGGAGCGTCCGCTTGTGAAGGTCGGTTTCGGCGCAGACCACGCTGGTTACGAACTCAAACAACACCTGATGGAGACTGCGCGCTCCCTCGGCCATGAGCCGGTGGATTACGGTACCTATTCCGTGGAGAGCGTTGACTACCCGGACTTCGCCGAACCCGTGGCTCGCGATGCGGCCGCTGGCGAAGTCGATCTCGGTGTCGTCATCTGCAGCAACGGGGTCGGTGTCAGCATTGTCGCGAACAAGGTTCCGGGCGCTCGCGCGGCCCTCTGCCATACGCACTGGGGCGCCGAACGGGCACGTCAGCACACCGATGCGAACGTCCTTGCCCTCGGCGCATGGGAGATCGGGCGCGCCATCGCCGATGAATGCCTGGCGGCCTTCCTCTCGTCCAGCCCCGAATTGGGAAACCATGCCCGTCGTCGCGATAAGCTCGCCAGGGTGGAACGCCGCGGTATCGGCGCCGGGGAA
>JBATAT010000045.1:0-4837 GCA_049662005.1 Tepidiformaceae bacterium | reverse complement strand
CCAGAGCAGGCCCTTCTGGCCGATTGCATCGCGACGCTTGCTCCTGCCGGAGCCGGGATTGATGCCGAAGGGCGGGCGGCAGAGTACGCCATCCATGTCAAAGGTGAGGAGCCGGCGTTCGGGCACGGAAACGATGCTACCCGGACTGGCGCGTAGGTACTGTTTCCGACAGCGTTTGGCGCTGCATGGACTTCCTTGACGCGATCTTCCTGGCTACCGCGGCGTTCGCGGCTGGCGCGATCAACGCCGTGGCAGGAGGCGGTTCGCTAGTGAGTTTCCCGGCACTGCTCGCGGTGGGTTACCCATCGAAAGCGGCGAACGTGACCAACACGGTCGCGCTCTGGCCGGGGTACCTCGGCGGGTCGTACGGGTATCGGGGCGAACTACGGCGCCAGCGGGCACGGATCATCGCGCTGACGATTCCAAGTGTGCTGGGAGCGCTCGCCGGATCGGCCATCCTGCTGGCGACTTCGGACTCATTTTTCGACAGCATGGTGCCCTTCCTGATCATCTTCGCCTGCGCGCTGATGGTGGTACAGGACCGCCTCGGGACCTGGGCGCAATCGCATCACCTTTCGGCCCAACCGGGAGACGCTGTACCGGTCGGTTTGCACATCGCGGTGTTCTTCCTGGCGGTCTATGGCGCGTATTTCGGCGCCGGCCTCGGGATCATCACGCTCGCGTTCCTCGGCATCCTGCTGCCAGATGAACTGCAGCATTCGAATGCGCTCAAGGGTCTGCTTTCGGCGCTGATTAACTTCGTGGCGGTGGTCTACTTCGGGCTTTTCGGGCCTTTGCAATGGGCACCGGCGGCGGTGATGGCGGTCGCCGCGCTGGCGGGTGGCTACCTCGGGGTCGGGGTGGCGCGAAAGCTTGGCAAGCGATGGTTACGGGTGACGGTTATCGCCTACGGATTGCTGGTGGCAGGCGTGCTGCTCATCCGGTGAGCGCTGACAAAAGCGGTATCGATTGGCGCCAGACTCTAACCGGGCATCGCCTATACTTTGCTTCCACCTTCGATCCAGGAGCCTTTGATGCTGTTTTCTGTTCGACTCGTTTCGCGCCAGCCCGGCGATGTGACCCCGGATGCCTGGCAGGCCCTGGTGGGCGAGCAGCTGGCGGCGGTGAAGGCACAGTATGACCAGGGCAAAATCCGGGCGATCTATCGCGAAACCGGCCTTGGAGTGCTGGCGATTTACGACGCGGCCGATGCACGCGAAATGGACCAGTTGATCGCCGGGTTGCCGATGAATCGCTACTTCGTCGATACGACGGTTCACGCGCTCTGGGACATGGTGCCCGCACTGCAATCCGTTTAGGTTTTAGGTTAGGCTTCGACGATGCTTGAAGTGAGTCCCGAAGACTTCAAAGGCGCCCTCGGCTCGTGGGCTTCTGGGGTCACCGTGGTCACCACGCGATTGGAAGACGAGGTCTACGGGATCACGGTTTCCAGCTTTTCGTCGCTTTCGATGGAACCGCGGCTGATCCTGGTCAGCCTCCAGGACAGCAACCACCTCCCGCACATGATCCGGAAATCGAAGCAGTTCGGCGTGAGCATCCTGGCCGAGGGACAGGAAGATGTTTCGGCATACTTTTCGACATCGGGACGCGACCCGGCGGCGGAGTTTGATGGGGATTTCCAGGTTTCGACACTAAGGACCGACAGCCCGCTGATTGTGGGAGCGATGGCGCACATCGATTGCGAACTCGAAGAGGCTTATCCGGGCGGGGACCATACGATTGCGGTTGGGCGCGTCGTCGGGGCAACATTCGACATCGAGAAGCGCCCGCTGATGTACTTTCGGCGAGCGTACCGATCGCTGATGATGGATTAGCTATGGCGGTTAAAGTTGTTATCGAACGGCGCGTGCTCCCGGGACAGGAGCGGCGCGTGCTCGAAGCTCTGCGTGAGCTTCGGATTCGCTGCCTCGATCAGCCCGGGTACATCATGGGCGAGACGCTGCGTGACAGCGAAGATGCGCAGAACCTCGTCGTCATTTCGACCTGGTTCGGCCTTGGCGACTGGCGCCGATGGCATGCATCGACTGATCGGCAGGTCTTCGAAACGCGAATCCGGCAGCACCTTTCGGCGCCTGAACGGATACGCGTCTTGCTTGAGGGGCTGACCGAAGAGCATTCGGGAGCGTGATTGTGCGGTCCATTGGACTTTGCGCAATTCTGCACAAGCGGTAGTATCCACCTCCGGGAGGTTCGGCCTGTGTCACCTGCGCTTGCTGTCCTGGGAGTTTCGATTCTTGGAACGTGGGGATTGGCCAGTATTGGCCTAATCGCTGCGGGAATCATCATGTTGTTCTTTCCCGGCGACCCGACGACGGCTTCTGATAGCTCGCTCGGCGGGATTGTGTTTCTCGTTTCCGGGCTGATTTCGTTGGGGCTGATGCAGGTGGTTGTTTCGCCGCTCCTCGGCCTCGATGCGCCGGTCCCGTTCCGCGCGAAAGACAACAAGGCGCACGCGAGGCTCACGAAGTGGGCGAAGGCCGGGCTCGTGCGCGATTACACGGATGGGATGCCGAAAGAGATGCGGCTCCGCGCCCAGCGCGTGCTCATCGTGCGCAAGGGTGATGACATTTTCGCAATGAACGCGCTTTGTTCCCATGCGCGGTTGCCGATGGGTGGCCTGCCCGGATCGCCAATCAAACCGATCGAGATCCAGGACGGCTGTGTCACCTGCCCGTTCCATGGCGCACGATTCGAAGTCACGACGGGGAAAGTGGTTCGCCAGCCGTTCAGTTCCGTCTGGAACAACGACCATCCGTTGCTCGGCGGCCTGCAGGCGAAGCTGTGGAAGGTGTTGCGGTTCATCCCGATGCCATACGAAGCGCTGCCGGTGCCGAAAGTCGCACGCCCAAGCCTCGGAGCCGAGGATATGCAGACCTATCCGGTGAAGATCGAAGATGGCGAGATCATGGTCGGCCTGCCCCGGTAGCCTTCCGCGGACCGTCTGAAGTCCGAGTGCGTGCCCCTCTTCGATCAAGCGAAGCGGGGCATTTCTCTGCGCTCCTGGTTCCAGAACTCTGGGGCCCCCAGGGTCCTCTATCCGTGGATGGGTCTGCTGAGGCATGCTAACGAATATGCCTGACTTGCTTTCGTGGCGGCCCAAGTTCCCGATCCTCGCCAACAAGACGTACCTCATCAACAACTCGCTAGGGGCGATGCCAGCTTCGGTAAACGAGGCGCTCGCGGAGTACACGCGACTCTGGGCGACCGAGGGGGTAGTCGCGTGGGATACCTGGCTGCCAGAAGTCGCGAACACGGCCGCAATCCTCGAAGACATCATCCATGCCCCGCGCGGCAGCATGACGATGTGTCAGAACGTAACCAACGGGCTCGCAGCAATCCTCTCGTGCATGGAATACGAGGAGCCGCGAAACCAGATTGTGTACTGCGCGGGCGAATTCCCAACAGTCGAGTACCTGCTTGACGGGCAACGCCGGCTTGGTGCGGAGGTCGTGCGCATCGGCGATGACCCCCTCGTCTTCCCGGCGCGTGATGTGATGGCAGCAATCAGTGAGCGGACGGCCCTGGTTGTGCTCTCGCATGTGCTCTTTCGAACGGCCGAACTCGTGGATGTGCGGCCTTTCGTGAAGAAGGCCCACGAACGGGGTGCGCTGGTGGTGCTCGATGCTTACCAATCGATGGGCGCTGTGCCGTTCGATGTGACCGAGCTCGGCGTGGATTTCCTGGTTGGCGGATCGGTGAAGTGGCTCTGCGGTGGGCCGGGAGCGGGCTACCTGTACACGCGCCCCGAGGTCGTCGAGCGGCTGGAGCCTCGGTTCGCGGGGTGGTTTTCGCATGCGCGGCCCTTCGGCTTCGAACCGCCACCAATCGAGTACGCCGAAGGGATCGCGCGATTCACCGGCGGAACGCCGAACATCCCGGCCTACTACCAGGCGCGGGAGGGCTATACGATCGTGCGGGAGGTGGGCGTGGCGGCGATTCGCGACCATGCCCAACGCCAATCGCAACTGATCGTGGATGGTGCGCTGCAGCGCGGCTGGGTGGTCAATACACCCGGCGATTTCGCAAAACGCGGCAACCATGTCACCGTGGATGTGCCGAACGCACAGTTCGTGAAAGACGAACTGATCCGGCGAGGCTTCGTGATCGACTACCGGCCCGGCGCGGGCATACGCATTGCGCCGCACTTTTACAACACGGATGAGGAATGCATGGCGATACTTGATGAGATGGATACGATCGTGAAGGGTGCAAACGTTTGAGCGCACCGATTTACCTGGTTACCGGGGTGATGGCTTCGGGGAAGTCGACCGTAGCAGAGGGCCTCGCCCAACGGTTCCCGCAAAGCGTGCACCTGAAGGGCGATATTTTCCGAAGGATGATTGTTCGCGGCCAGGCCGCGATGTCGCTGGAACTTTCGCCGGAAGCGGAGAAGCAGCTTCAGCTGCGGTATGACATCGCGGCCGATGCGGCGAAGCGGTACGCGGATGCCGGCTTCACCGTGGTTTACCAGGACATCATCCTCGGGAAGACACTGGAGGCCGTGGTCGCGAAGTTCGACGGTTACGACCTGAAGGTGTTCGTCCTCGCGCCCGATGCGGACGCGGTTTCGTACCGGGAGTTGAATCGCGGCAAGTCGGGGTATCGGAACCGCGCAGAAATCGATGCGTTCGACAAGATCTTGCGCGAAGAGACGCCCAGGATTGGGACGTGGATCGACTCATCGAAGCTGACGGCGCGGGAGACGGTGGATGCGATAATGGCGGAGAGCGACGGGTAAGGCGCCACATGCCAGGTGCCCGGTGCCCGGTGCCCGGTGCCCGGTGCCGAGTGCCCGGTGGGGTTGTCGTTGGTGCTC
>JBATAT010000044.1:0-14404 GCA_049662005.1 Tepidiformaceae bacterium | reverse complement strand
GCCGGAATCGGCACTTCGAAGCGAGATTCGAAATCGACGGGATCGAAGCCTTCGATAAGGCGGAGACGAAGCGAGAGCCAGTCACTCATGGCAGTCGGAGTGCCTGGTAGGTACTGGTTGGCGAGCGCTGCGAACGGTCCATTGGGGGCATCGGCGACGGCGGCGATGTATTGCCGTGGATGGGCGACGTTCTCGTAGCGTTGGCCTGCGACGTAGCCATGAGCGCCGGCACCGATGCCGAGATATTCACCATCGGTCCAGTAGGTGCGGTTGTGCCGCGACTGATGGCCGGGCCGGGCCCAGTTCGAAAGCTCGTATTGTTCGAATCCGGCAGCGATGAGGATTTCGGTCGCAGCTTCGTACTGGTCGGCGACGGCGTCGTCGTCGAGGGGAACTACCTGGCCCTTCGAGACGCGACGCGCGAGCGGCGTGCCCGGTTCGACGGTGAGCGCATAGGTGGAAATGTGATCCGGCTGGAGGCAGATAGCCTTGCGCAGCGATGCCTCCCAGGATTCGAGCGCCTGGCCGGGAAGGCCGTAGATAAGATCGAGACCGACGCTGGCGAAGCCGGCCTCTCGCGCGATCCGAAGGCTGCCGGCGGTGGCCTCGGGCGAATGGATGCGGTCGAGGAAGCGGAGCTCATCGGCGTTGAAGCTCTGAGCGCCGAGCGAGAGCCGGTTGACGCCGCCGCGACGGAGTGCACGCAGGGCAACGTCGGTGATCGTGCCCGGGTTCGCTTCGAGAGAGATTTCAGCATCGGGAAGAATTTCTCCGAGCAGGCCAACGGATTCGATGACGGCGGCAATGTCCGAGGCTGGAACTTCGCCAGGGGTGCCGCCGCCAAAGCCGATGGACGAGACCTGTCGGCCCTCAAGAAATGGCGCGGCGAGCTGGATCTCGCGGACTAGCGCCCTTCCGTAGCCTTCTTTCAGGTTCTCCATCCCGGAATAGGCGTTGAAGTCGCAGTAGCCGCATTTCACGGTACAAAACGGGATGTGGACGTAGATGGCGATGGGGCGCGTCATTGGACGAATTCGGTGCGCATCTCGGCGACATTGTGGGTAGTAAGACCGTCGACACCCCAGTCGACGAGTTCTCGCGCGCGGTCCATCTCGTCAACCGTCCATGCGACGACGAGGAGGCCGCGATCGTGCAATTCGCGAACGACCCGGCGGGATAAGAGCGAATGGCGGCAAGAGACACCACGCGGGCGGGTATCCCGGTCCACGACAGACCGGAAGAGGTCGAGTTTGGCCTGGACATCAATCGAATAGAACGAGTCGACGTCGGGGGTGATTTCGTTGATGGCGCGCAGTGTTCGCCATTGTTGCGACGAGGCGACGACACGCCCGGAGTGGCCGCTTGTGGCGATGGTAGTACGAAGGAGTGCGGCGGATGCGGCGCCGCCATTCTTCAGGTCGAGGAAGACGCCAGCGCCCCGTTCTTCGCATTCGGCAAGAAGTTGGGCCAGCCCGTAATCACCCCGGGCTGGCCGGCTGAGGTACCACTTTTCGAAGAGGAGGGGGAGCCAGCGCATACGCCGTTCGTGGCGCGCTTCGAAGCGGCCCTTGTGGAGCCAGAGATCGACCTCAAGGTAGTCGGCACCGGCGTCGAGGAATTTCCGCGCGGTGGCGAGGTTATTGCCACCTCCGTGCGCGATGATCGCGGGACCATCCCTGCCGGGGGTGAGGTCGCGGGGGAGCGCCCTGGTTGCGGACATCAGGGAGCGATCGTGCTCGGCTGGGCGGTGACGGGGTGGCGGGGAGAGACCGAGATGTCGCCATTGGCGATGTCATCAAGGATGTCCTCGTTGAGGATGCGGAAGCCATCGGCCTGGGGAACGATCGCACCGAGGGTGGTGAAGCGGCTGAGGAGCGCGGTGACCGTCTCACGGCTTGTCCCGATGGTCTGTGCGAGCTCCTGGTGGGTGAGGCCGAGGTAGACGACGCCGTTCTCCTGACGGTTCAGGAGGGTATCGGCGAGGCGTGCCGATACCGGCTTCGAGACGATGTTCATGAAGGTCCGCTGCATGCCGGCGAGGCGGTGAGCCATGAGTTCCATCATTGCGAAGCCGAGCTTCGGCGACTGCTGGAGAACGTGCGAAAAGTCTTCCCAGGAGATGCTGACGGCAACGGTTTCATCGATGGCGGAAGCGCAGGCGATGCGTTCGCCGTCTTCGACGATGGCCATATCGCCGACCACGCCACCCTTGCCGACAACATCGAGGATGATCTCTTTGCCGTTTTCGGCGACCTGGTAGATCTTGACGCGCCCTTTCAAGAGAAGGTAGACGCGCTCCGGGGGGTCGCCAGCCTGAAACAACACCTGGCGAGGGCGAAAGCTGCGCTCGGTGAGCATCGGGATGAGGCGGTCGAGCTCCTCGTCGGTGAGGACGTTGAAGACTTTGCTGAGCTGGCGCAGATACCAGGCGATCGAGCGCTGGAGGGCCTGCTTTCCGCGCCCTGGAACGTCGCGAACGGGCATGAATGCGGTCATCGGGATTCTCCCCTTCCTCCCTCACGGAGGCGCAGCTGATCCAGGAGCCGGATGGCGCCGGGGTTCATTTCAGGTCGCTCGGTAGCGGCGACGTAGGCCTCGAGATCTTGCATGGCGGCATCGAGATGGCCAAGCCGGTAGTTCAGCATACCGCGTTCACCGACAAGAACAGGGTTCCACGGTTCGAGGCGGTGCTGGAGTTCGACAACGGCGAGCCAGCGATCGAGATCACGGCGTTCGCGATAGATGATGTGGAGGTTGTTCAACATTCTCTGCAGGATCTGGCGGCGGGTGACAGCGGTAAGCAAGGACTCTGGCCGGATCGAACCGAAGTTGTGGCCGCGCAGGCGCGCGAGGAGTTCTTCATGGTCGAGGCGGGCGCCCTGCTGGAAGGGGTCGACAAAGGTGGGATTTTCGGGTCCGCCGTAGCGGACGAGAAAGTGGCCGGGGAAGCCGACGCCATCGCAATGGAGGCCAATACGCTCGGCGACTTCCATGTAGACGAGCGAAAGGGTGATGGGGATGCCGAGACGGCGGCTAACGACTTGATCGAGGAAGCTGTTGGCCGGGTCGGAGAAATCCTCCGAGTTGCCGCGGAAGTTGCAGACGCTGAAGAGCTGGTACTCGACCGCGTGGGCGAGGGCGTGCTCGTTGGCGCGTTCGCCGGCGTAGCTGCGCGCTTCTTCGGCGATGACGTCCAGGCGCGAGGCGGTCGCGTGGAGGTCGGCTTCGGGATCACCGAGGCGCGCGATAAGCATGACAGCACCAAGCAGGTCGACCTCGTGGTCAGCCCCGGCGATAGCCGTCGAGAAGGCGTCGTAATCCTGGGTTCGCACTACTTCAGTATACGTTGGGATGGGGCGGAATCGTCACATGACATGAGCTACGGTTGCTCGAGTCCGTGTGCCTCGAGCAGCGCCCGATCGGCGAGGACGTTCGCGGTTGAATCGTCGGCGACTACTTTGCCGGCATCAACGATGATTGTGCGAGGAAAAACCTCGGCCACGAGCTTCATATCATGGGTGCTGACAAGCATCGTCTGTTCGAGCCCCCGGAGCATGTTGATGAGTTCGCGGCGACCTCGCGGATCGAGGCCAGCAGAGGGTTCATCGAGAACAAGCACGCTGGGGGACATCGAAAGAACGGTTGCGAGAGCCGCACGCTTGCGCTGCCCGATCGATAGATGGTGCGGCTGGCGGCGTTCGAAACCGGCAAGGCCGACGGCCTCGAGGGCAGCGGACACGCGCGAATCGACCTCTTCTTTCGGAAGACCCATGTGCACCGGCCCGAAGGCGACGTCGTCGTAGACTGTCGGGCTGAACAACTGGTCATCGGGATCCTGGAAAACGAGCCCTACTTCAGCGCGGATGCGGCCGATGTTGGCCTTCTCGACTGAGAGTTCGCCGATTCGAACCGTGCCGGAGGTCGGCTGGTTGATGCCGTTGAGATGGAGCATGAGCGTGCTCTTGCCGGCACCGTTCGGCCCAATCAGGGCCACCTTTTCGCCACGACCGATCGCGAGATTGACGCCATCGAGCGCCCTGAAACCATCCGGGTAGGAGAAGTAAAGATCCTCGACGACGAGCCACGGGGTGTCTGTCCGAGGTTGTATCACCGGAAGAGTCTCCGTGAGAGTCATGCGTGCGGCAACCAGAGGTGGGCTGAAAGTTCGAAACCAGCGGCCAAAAGAATGCCTCCCACAAGGGCGGCCCAGGCCCCAGCACTGAGTGGCCGTTCGTGGACGTGGGCTATGTGTCCTTGATAACCCCGGGATTGCATGGCGACGTAGACACGCTCGCTTCGCTCGTAGGAGCGGACGAAGAGCGCGCCAACCATATTGCCGACGACTCGAGCCTGCCAGCGGATGCTCGGCCGCTTCCGCTCCGGTGCTTCGGCCATCCGTGAGGAGCGCGCCCTCATCATGCGGGTGGCTTCTCCGGTGAGCACTGCCAGGTAGCGATACATCAACGAAACGATTGCAATCATGAGTTTGGGGAAGCGGAGGCGGGCAAGGCCCTCGAGGAGGTCGTGGAAGGTGGTTGTGAAGACGAGAAGGGTGGCGGCCTGGACTGAGATCCAGCTCTTGAGCGTGATCGTCGCGACGATTCGGAGACCCTCGCCACTGAGGGTGAGGGTGAACAGCCCGAGATCGACAGAACCGAGCGGGTCACCGTGCTTGGTGAAGAGCAGGGGCAACGCTGCGAAGACAAAGGGGAGCGCGATAAACGAGCCACGAATGATCCGGATTGGCCCAAGGCGGGCGACGATGGAGAGCGCCAGAACAGCGAGCCATGCAAGTCCGAGGGCCGCGAAGGATCCAACCGGCAGCAGGCTCAGAGATAGGATGAAGGCGATCGTCAGCAGGAATTTCGGACGCGCATCAGCGCGATGGACCGGGCTCTGACGCTCAACGTACCGGTCGAGGTTCAGGTGGGGCTATCCTTCTTGGACTTCGACTGGCGAACGATTGCACCGAAGCCCATGGCGGCGACGAAGACGACACCCACGCCGATGAGGCCGGAGAGAACCACCGAGGCCCACTCGTTATCGACGCCTGGGACGGTGTAATCGGGGAGCCACTCGTAGCGAGGGCCTTCGGCCTTATCGGCGAAGCCGCTATCCCCAGAGACCCGGTCGAGACCGTCGGGATCACTCGAGGCGGCCGGAGCGAGTACGAGAACGACGGCGGCGGCGACGATCAGTCCTGCGATGACCCACCACCAGCGGCGGAAGAACGACTGCTTCGGCATATCTTGAGTCATGGAATCCCTACCTTATGCCTGTGCCCGCGCGTCGCGGATCTGGAGGAGATCGGCCCGGCTGGCTGCAATAAAGCTCAGTGCACCGACCGTGATGAGGGCCTCGCCAACGCCGATGATGAGGTGCCAACCAACCATGGCGGTTATCGCGGTCCAGAGGGAGGTCGTATCAGAAACCCAGAGTTCGAGGGCCACGAGGAACGATGCGACCACCACGGAGAGCCACGCAGCGATCGCGGCAGCCGGGAGCCGCATCGAAGCTTCGCCACCGAGGGCGGCAGAGAGCGTGCGGTAGAGGTAGTAGCCGCCGAACGTGCCGACGATGCCCATGTTGAAGATGTTGGCACCCATGACCACGAGGCCGCCGTCCTGGAAGACGAGGCCCTGGGTGGCGATGACACAGGCCATGACGATCGTGCCCGCGTATGGGCCGAGGAGAATTGCGGCGAGGACTCCCCCGAGGAGGTGCCCGGAGGTGCCGCCAGGAATCTGAAAGTTGAACATCTGGGCGGCGAAGATGAAGGCGGCCATCACGCCCATGAGGGGGACGGCTTTCTCATCGAGTTGGTCGCCGGCCTTTCGCAAGGAGATGGCAAGAACGCCCGCGGTGATCAGCCAGAAGGTCAGGGCCACGGGCGTCGAAAAGAAGCCATCGGGCGCGTGCATCAGGAATAGTGGAATTGGCATACGAACCCTCCCTGCGAGTCATGCCTGATCAGTCTAGTTTACCTGCAACAAGTTGCAACTACGCCCAGTCGCAACAGGCTCAGCTGCCCGGGTTGCCGAGAAACAATTGCGGTGAGCGGCGGCCAACCGTATGTTCGGTCTGATGTATACGCCTGTTCGTTACACCGTTGGCGAGCTCGACATCGCTGTCATTTGCGATGGGTACATGAAGCTCGATGCGGGGGCGGTGATGGGGCTGATCCCACGGATGCTGTGGGAGCCGATCATCGGCAAGGAGAACATCGACGCCGAACACCGGATGAGACTTTCGCTGAATTGCATGGTGGTGCGCAGCGGCGATCAGGTCTTGCTGGTGGATACGGGCATCGGGAACAAGCTCGAGGGTGCCATGCGCGAACGAGCGTTCCCAGGCGAGCACGGACTGCTGCTCGAAGGGTTATCGGCGCTGGGGCTCGCACCGGAGGACATCACGGTGGTCGCGAACACCCACCTGCATGCCGACCATTGCGGCTGGAACACGGTTCGGGATGAATCGGGCGAATTGCGGCCGACGTTCCCGAATGCGCGGTACTTCATCCAGAAGGGTGAATACGAGACTGCGAGCCATCCAAACGAACGCACGCGCGGGACCTACTTCGCCGAGAACTTCGAGCCGCTGGCGGCTTCGGGACAGCTCGAGTTGGTGGAAGGCGAAACCGAGCTAATGCCGGGTGCACGGTTCTGGGCAACCCCCGGACACACGCAAGATCACGCGTCGATCGCACTGACATCGAAGGGGGAGACGGCGCTGTACACGGGTGACCTCGTACACCACGCCGTGCAGGTCGAACGGCCGGCATGGATCGCAGCGTTCGACGTACTGCCATTGATGTCGCTCGAATCGAAGAAGAAACTCGCCGAACGGGCATTGAAGGACAACGCCCTGCTGATCTGCGTGCACAACCCATTTCCTGGAGTCGGGCGACTAACCGAGACGGCTGGCCGGCGAAAGTTCATCGAAGAATGACGAGTCCGGCGCCGGTTTACCAGCTGGCACTCCGCGAGTTTCATGCCGCGGCGGGAGCGACGTTCGGCGTCCACGCCGGGTGGGCGCTGCCGCTTTCGTACGTGGGTACAGTGAACGAGAGCGAGCAACTGCGGTCGGCCGCGGTGGTCTTCGACCGTTCGAACCGGAGCCGAATTCTGATCACCGGGACGGATGCGCTCGATGTGCTGCAGACCGTTTTCGCGGGCCACATCGAGGACCTGGACGAAGGGCGGGCGATGCGGTCGGTCTCTGTCGGAGAGGACGGGAGCATCTCCGACCTGGTGCTCATCGCGCGAACGGGCGGTATTGCCTACTTCGTGAGTGGAGAGCCGGGGCAACGGTTTGGAACGCTGGAGCGATTGCAGGAGGCGGTTCAGCCGGACTATGACGTTCACATCGAGGATCGAACGGAAACGACGTGCCTTATCGGCCTTGCCGGTCCGATGGCGGTACAAGCCGTGCAGGAGCACCTGGCCGAAGCGCTCCCGGCTCGGCTACAGCCGTTACACTGCGTGACGTTTGAATTTCACGGATTTCGAGCGCTGGCTGTGCGCACGAGCGACACCGGCGAGGATGGGTTCGAGTTCCTCGTCGCACCCGCGGTGG
Organism: Tepidiformaceae bacterium; assembly: GCA_049662005.1. Taxonomy (GTDB): domain Bacteria; phylum Chloroflexota; class Dehalococcoidia; order Tepidiformales; family Tepidiformaceae; genus Amarobacter. Next base: position 6,829 of record JBATAT010000044.1, on the reverse strand, counting down.
CACAGCACATACTGGAAACGCTGAGGCAGGCGGGAATAGCCCTTGCAGGTTTGCAGTCGCTGGAAATCGCGCGCATCGAGGCGTGCGTCCCGGCATTCGAGCCCGATCTCTCGCCCGGCCTTTCGCCCGCTGAAGCGGACCTCGATGCACTACTTGATGTACCGGGCGGACGGGAAGGGCGGATTCTTTCGGCGTTGCTTTTCGAAGACGCGGTAGAACCCGCCGGGAGTCCGCTCGTCGTCTCTGGAGCGGTGGTGGGAGAGGTGCGGTCGGCGGTGCGGTCACCAGGCCTGAACGCTTCCATCGGGCTCGGCATTCTTGCCGTGCGCTATGCATTTCCCGGGCAAGCCGTGCAAGTTGGCGCTCAGACGGCGACAATCGTTGCTAAACCATTCTTCAGACGGAGAACCTAACGACCATGGTCGACATGAACGCCCTCGCGGCTTACGAACCTGTTTGGCCCGGGGTCAAAGAACTCAACATTCAAGATGATTGGCGCGCCCGCTGGGTGGATGAGCAGGAGCTGCCGGACAACGCGCCAGTACACTTCGTTTACTCACTGCTGGTGATGGGCGAGAAGGGATACGCGCTGCGGGAGGCCGGAGCGAATCGCTGGGGCATGCTCGAGGGGCTGGTTGGCGACCTTTCGGCCGATATGTTCCTGAAGACGGCGGCGAAGGACCGGGCGGGAGCGACCCTGGCTGCGACTGAACTCATCGGGTTCTTCGAATGCAAGGCAACGCGGCACAACAAGGAATTCGAGCAGGGCGCGGTAACGGTGCGGCCGTTCTACGTTTCGATCGCGAAGAGCGTGAGCGATGCAGCCCCGAATTCGGGGTACGAGCGCCGGCGTTTCCCGCTCAACGAGTATGTGGTTGCGATGCGCGGGATGTACCCGGAGTTGATCCCGCATCTGCCAACGGCGTTCAACCGGTACGCAGTGATAAGGGCGAAGAGTTAGGGACCGAGTCCGCTCCGCTCCGTCCGTGACGTCTGTTTGGTCTATTCGCCATAGATGGATGCGAGTAGTTCGTAGATCTGCGGGTCGTGCTTTGCGAGCCATTCACGGTCCCGGCGGCCGCGAAGGTCGGCACTGAGGAAATAGGCCTGGGTTGCTTCGGCGAAGTACTCGTTGGCGTTGGTGGTGGCGTAGTCGCCGCGGTAATTTCCGCTGCTTATCGCGTCCTGATAGAACTGCCGAATATCGAAGTAGTCGGCGGGGTTCAGGGCCCAGCCTTGAACAAGGTGGCCGAGTTCGTGGTAGAGGATATTCAGGCCCTCGCACGGTCCATCGTGATCGCCGAGCAGGTCCAGTTCGTTGACGGTGACAACCGGATAGTCGGCACGGTCGGCGACGCCACAGACATGGCTGAAGAAGGCCTGGTTCGATTGTGAATCGAGGCAGCGGAACTCGGGGAGATCGAGGACTCCCTGGTCGCGGTCGGCAACGATGACGTAGGCGCCGTCGGCCATCAGGTTGGCTTCGAGGTCGTTGTTCTCGAAGAGGCGGGCGATCGTGGCCTCGGCCTCATCGAGGGCGGCGGGATCGACGTTGGCGTTCGCAACGATCGTGAAGCCCGTTGGCTGGCGGACCTGGGTATATTCCGGTGCGAAGGTGCGAGGGGTGCCCGGCTCGGGAACGTGGAGGATGCCCTGGCAGACGTTGCTTTCCGGGGCGAGCCGTGGCGCACCGGCGCGAGCCTCTTCGGCCTGAGGCCCGGCGCCCGGGCGTGAGGAACCAGTCCCAGAATCGCCCAGGGCCACAATTGCGACCGTTGCGACGGTTGCCAGGGCCAGCAATGGAATGAGTCCGGCGATGAGGACGCGTCTCATCCGACAAGCTTCGGTTCAAGGCGAGTTTTGCGTAAGCCCCGAGGCTTAACCAGCGGCTTAGCGGTCGATCTTGTAGCGAACCGAGACGGTAACGCTGGAAGCACTCTGACCGGGTTCGATGGGAGTGGCGGCATCGAAACTGGCAGCAGCCAGGCGCTCGGTGCGCAGCGGGGTTGTGGAGGTTGTTTCAGCGATTGAGATGACGTCGCCAACCTTGACGCCAGCACCGGCCGCGAAGGCCTCCGCGCGGGAGCGCGCATTTTCCATCGCCTTCTTGCGAGCTTCGGTGAGCATCGGCTCCGCATCGGCGAAGCCGAACTGGATCCCCTGGAAGCGGCCGGCATCACCCGCGGCGGAGAGTGCCGAATCGATCGTGCCACCGGCCGTTTCGAGGTCTCGGAGGGTGACGCGAACGGTGTTGACGGAGGTGTAGCCGACGATGCGAGGAGCACCACCGGTCGGATATTCGGTCTGCGGATTGAGGGAGACTGTTGTGGTCTGGATATCTTTGGCGTCGACGCCGCGAGCCTTGATGGCATCGATGAGCTTACTGGCGGCGGCTGCGCCACCATCGCGGGCAGCGGCGACGGTAGGCGCCGAGAACTCCGCGCCAAGGGTGACGATGGCGAGATCGGGAGTGGCTTTGACTTCGCCCACTCCGAGAACGGTGATTCCTGATGCCAAGGTTTCCTCCCCGGGACTGGTGACTTCCACGTTGGTTGTACCTTTGCACGCGCCCGTGGCCACGGCAGCCAACAGGATACTGGCGAACACGAAAGCGAACTTAGGCACGCCGGGCCCTCCGCGAGATCTCAAGACCGGCGAGCAAGAGCAGCGAACCACCCGCGGCAATGCCGAGGGCAACAGCGAACCGCGGGAACCCGCCGCCAGTGTCCTCCGCCGCGGCCGGAGCCTCGTAGGCGATACTGCTCAGGGGGCTTTCGCCAGCGTCATCATCCGCCGACGCACGGCTGACATCGCCCGCATTTTCCGACGGTGTTGCCGGCCCGGCGAGCTCGGTCGGTGACCCGGCAGCGGTGGTGGTTGGGGTGGTGATGGCACTGCCGGCCACGGCACCATCGTTGGTTGGGGGCGCGAGGCCCGGCGAGGGCTCTGGCGAGACGGACTCATTCGCTCCGCTGGTGACAGGCGCCAGTTTTGTGGCGGCGAATTCGCCCGCTTCTGGTTGGGCAGCCGAATCGTTCGAGCTGCTACCGGACGATTGGAACGCACTGACCACGAGGACGGCCGCGAAGGCGGCGGCGGAAAGCCCGGCGGCAGCGCGGACCAGGCCGAGGTACACCGGTGTTCCGCTGTGCTGTTGTGGCGCGGGGGCGGAACTGGCGACCATTGCCGGTGTCAGCCGGAACGAACGCGGGGCTTCGAATTCCGGCAGGGCGGCGATCGTCGTGTGTAGCGTGCGTGCGGCAGCGGTCGCCGCAGTGCAGCGCGCACAGCCGGGGAGGTGCGATTCGAAGCGAGACAACTCAGCCGGCGCGAGCTCACCGTCTACGTAAGCATCGGCGCGGCTGGCGAACCACTTATGGCGATTGAGGAAGTGAAGTACTTGCATTGGCGTGGTCTCTCAGTCCTCCAAACGCCGGGAAGCGCCGAAAAGTTCCGGTTGTTCGCGAAGGAGCGCGCGAAGACGTTCACGACCACGATGAATGCGGGATTTGACGGTGCCAACGTTCGAACCGGTGATGGTTGCGATCTCCTCGTAGTGGTAGCCGTGCAGGTCTGCGAGCAGGATGGCCTGGCGTTGTTCGAACTGAAGGGACATGAGCGCGCCCTGGATGGCTTCGCCGAGTTCGATGCGTTCGATGTATTCGGGTGCGGTCTCACCGGAATCGGGGATCTCTGCCTGGTAGTTGTCATCGGGGTCGGCGCTTCTGAAGGCTTCGACGGGACGGCGGCTGCGGCGGCGAAGTTCGTCTTTGCACTGGTTGGCTGCGATTCGGAAGAGCCAGCTACGAAAGTTGCCGCCATCGAAGCGTGAAATCGAGCGATACGCGGAGAGAAAAGCCTCTTGAGTAGCGTCTTCGGCGGCGCCACGATCGGCAACAAGCCGCAGGCAAAGATTGAAGACAGAACCCTGATACCGTTCAACAAGACTGTTGAATGCGTCGAGATTGCCGTCCTTTGATAGAGAGACCAGGTGCTCGTCCGCGGGTTCGAGCGCATCGGTCATGAAGGCCGAGCGTAGGTCAATCGGCTGTAAAGGGCGACTGACTTGGAATCCCGCGACCCGCCGGGGAGGCATGGTACCCTGATGACGATGGAAAATGGCGAAGGCCGCCCACTCGACGAAGCTGAGGCGGGAGAAGAAGATCCTCAGGCGTGGTATTTCGACCTGCCCGGGGGAGCATGGGAGCGGCAAGAGGAAAAGAACCGGACATTGCGCCAGCGCGTGCTCGGGAATTTCGAAGAGGATGCAGAAGCTTCCAAAGGTGATCCGTTCGGCCGGAAGTTCGAGCTAAAGCCCCAGGCGGAAGCGAAACGCGAAGCCAAACCACAGGACGATACGACGTTTGAATTGAAGCCCCAGGAGCCTGGGCAGAAGAAGCGCGGGCTCTTCGGATTTGGCAAGAAATCGGCCAAGAATGAGCCTCAAGAATCGCCCCGAACCAACGAAGCGATGGCCTTCGACACCGACGAGCCTGAAGCGGATGACGAATGGACGACCGAGCCGCCGCTCAAGCTCACACCATTCCCCCGTGCGGAGCGGCCCGCCGACGAAGTCCCGTGGGGAGACCCCGACGGAGGTTGGGATCTCGAGCGGCCAGCGGCAGATGACGCGGATGCTCCGAGTGAACTGCGGGACGAGCCGTCAGACCCTGCCGAGCGCGACGGAGACATCGTTTCCGGGATGCGTGCATGGGCCGAAGCCTCGGAACACCCGGACGCCCTCGCAGCAGGCGACATGCCAACGCTGCACGACGATTTGCGTGATGTGCCCGAAGTGTCGCCTGCGCCAACTGCGTTCGCGTGGCAGTCTGGCAGCCTCAACGAGGACGCAGACGACGCCTCCCATGCCAGCGACGATTCGCGCGAGTCCGTTGCCGCACCGGAGGTCTTTGCTTTCAATCTCGAAGCGGAGACGGCAACCGAAGACAACATGGCGAATGGAAAAGCGAATTCGGACGACGTGCCTGCCGCCGACTCGCTAACGCTTCGCCCGCGCGCCCGGGTAGAAGACGAGAAGCAACTCGACTGGAACTTCGGCCCGGCGGCGTGGGGCAACGATCCTGCGCCGATCGAAGCGGTTGACGCCATCGCTGACGTTCGGGCTGCGGAGGCGCCTGAGGTCGAGACCGAGGATGAGGCAGCAACGTTCGAATCGATGCGCAAGTGGGCGGAGCGCGCGAAGGATGACAATCATCCGCACTTCACGACCGCAGCGCACAACATAGCCGGCGACGACGAGCCTTCGTTGCCGGCGCCTATCCCGCTGAGGCCACGACACCAGGACGAGACTGAACCACCAGCCTCGAAATTCGCGCCTTTGGCCCCGAGGGACGATCCCGACGACGCCGCAGTAGAACCGCCATCTCTGCCGATTATGTTGCGTTCGCGTACGGAACAGCAGGCTGAGCCACCGGTTCGCGATCCTGCCGATGGTCCGAGTAAGTGGGATGAGTTCTTTAACCTCGCCCAGGCGGAAGAGGGCAGTGATGAAACGCCGGAGGCTCCGAGCGAGGGCATCGCGGCGATGCGCGACTGGGCAACCAAACAGGCCGAACCCGAATCGACTGAGGCGATCCCGGAACAGTTCCTGAAGCCGTTCGACTGGGAACTCCAGGAGGATTCGGACGAGCCAGCGAATGCGAGCAATTTGCCAGCGGAACTCTTGAAGCCGTTCGATTGGGAAACGGATAGCGCGGGCGCCGTGGCCGCGAGCGGCGACGATGAATCCGTGGACTGGGAGGAGGCTCCCGACTCCGGCAGCGAAATGGTTGCAGCAACTGACGACGAGACAGCTGCGTTCGTAGAGGCGGTCGATTCCCCTATTGCGACAGGGCTGAACGACGACGACGTGGACGATCCCCTTGCTGGCATCTTCGAGCAGGCAATCCAGCCCACAGAAGAAAAGACGAAGAAGAAGAGTGGGCGATTCGGCCGGTTCTTCGGGCGCAAGAAGGACAATGATGTCGAACCTGCCGAATCCGCGGATCGGCCGGAAGATGTCGCCAGCTCGAGCGACTGGATCCTTCCAGGGGACGACGAAGCGGTCGATGTACGTGGCGTCGCGAGCGAGGAGCAATTTGCAACGAATGACCCCGAACTCGTTGCAGCACCCGATGAGGCAAAGTGGCAGGACGAACCGGCCGCAACGGCTGACCTGTTCGGTTTCGAAAGCGAGCCCGAGATCCGCGCTGAGTCCGTTCTTGGCGACGTGCGGGCGGTTAGCTTCGAGTCGGCCATCGTGGAGCCGGTCAGCGAATTGTTGCCGGAGCCCCCGGATGCTTCCCAAGCAGTCGAACTCACGGCGGCCGAACTCGGAGAGGCCCCGGCAGAAGCGGACTCGACTGTCAGCGACGCGTGGAACCCAGAGCCGATCGAAACGGTCGGAGCGGCCGGAGCGAGCATCGAAGCATCGGACGACGGTGATGCCTGGGCTCCGCTGATGAGCGATCCGGAAGAAGTTCCAACGGATCAACAAGGTGAGGCGGTGGCTTCGATCGAGGCGGTGGCCGAAGAACCGCCAGCCGTGGCGGCCTGGTGGGAGAGGGACGAGGCCGAAGAAGTTTCGGCCGATGAGCCGGTTGAGCCCGTGGCTTCGGTGGAGATGATTGTCGAAGAGGCACCTGCCGAGACGGCATGGTGGGAGAGGGACGAGGCCGAAGAAGTTTCGGCCGATGAGCCGCTTGAGGCCGTCGCTTCGTTGGAGACGATTGTCGAAGAGGCTCCTGCCGAGAAGCCGTGGTGGGAGAGGGACGAGGCCGAAGAAGTTTCGGCCGATGAGCCGGTTGAGCCCGTGGCTTCGGTGGAGATG
>JBATAT010000043.1:0-2082 GCA_049662005.1 Tepidiformaceae bacterium | reverse complement strand
TCGTACGTTGGGTTGGGCGTGTAGCCGCCGGCATAGCCGACATAGGTCGAATAGACGCCGGGGATCTTCCAGAGGAATTTCTCGGCGCCCCAGAAGCAGCCCATCGCGACGGTTGCCTTTTCGAAACCTTCGGGCCAGGGGCCAACCATCGGTGTGCCGAGGACGAGGTGCTTTTCGGGCACCATCATCTGGCGGTCGGTGCGACCGGGAAGGGCATCAGCGGGGCTGAGGTTGGTACGCGGCTTGCGCTGGAAGAGTTGCATGGATTCGGACCTCGCGGCATGAAGTTGTCTTCCATAGTACCGGTTCGGCCCAGAACATTACGGCAATACGGTAGTCGCGGGGGGCACCACTCTCGGGTAGGATTCGCGAACCACTCCAGCCACAGGAGCTGACCAATGCGAGGACTGCGCGGCGAAGCCGCAATCGTCGGAGTTGCCGAATTTGCCCCGGTGCGAAAGCCGGAGAGGCTCTGGATGGGTCTCGAAGTCTATTCTGAGCTTGCCCGCCAGGCGCTCGACGATGCGGGCCTCTCGATCCGCGATGTCGACGCGCTCTTGCTCGGGGGCAGCCTGCAAGAGGCGCAGATGTTCATCCCGGCGACGGTCGCCGAGTACATGGGCATCGAGTCGCACTTCTCGGAGGTGGTCGACCTCGGTGGCGCCTCGGGCGCGGGGCTCGTACTCCGGGCGGCGATGGCGATCGAGATGGGGCTCTGCGAGACGGCGCTGTGCATGCTCCAGACGCAGGCGACGCACCGGAATCCGAAGGCGCCACCGATGCAGCGCGCGCGGGATTGGGGAGGCGGAACATGGGGTTCGCCGCAAGCCGAGTTCGAAATCCCGTTCGGGGCGGTCCAGGGGACCTACGGGTACGCGATGATCGCGAACCGCTACGCACACGAATTCGGGCTGACCGATGAGCAGCGCGCGAAGGTGGCGGTCGACCAGCGCACGAACGCGCTCGCCAACCCGGCCGCGGTCTTCCGCAACACACCGATCACGACCGAGGACGTGCTGAATTCGCCGATGATTTGCAGCCCGCTGCATATGCTCGAGATCGTGATGCCCTGCATGGGCGGTGCTGCGGTGGTGGTGACTTCGAAGGAGAAGGCAGCGCAGACGAAGAACCGCCCGGTGTACATCGTTGGTGGCGGCGAAAACACCACCCACCGATCGGTGACGTACGAGCCGGACTTCACGACCTCGCCGATTAAGGCGGCAGCAGACCGGGCGTGGGCGATGACCGACCTGAAGCCAAAAGACATGGACCTCGCCTCGCTCTACGACTGTTACACGATCACGGTGCTGCTCACGCTCGAAGACACGGGCTTCTGCGGCAAGGGCGAAGCTGGCCGCTTCGTCCTCGAACATGACATGACCTACAAGGGCGACTTCCCGATGAACACCCACGGGGGGCAGCACTCGTTCGGGCAGGCGGGGATCGCAGGGGGCATGTCTCACGTGACCGAGGCGGCGTGGCAGATCCAGGGTCGCGCGGGCGACCGCCAGGTACGGAAGTGCGACACCGCCTTCGTGAACGGCAACGGTGGAATCATGAGCGAGCAAGTCTCGCTCATCCTGAGGGGTGCGTGATGACGACCTATCGCGAGAATCCGAGCCCGATCCCAAACCCGATCCCCACCTCGGAGCCGTTCTGGGCGGCCACGAAAGAGCACAAGTTGATGCTGCAACGGTGTGCGAACGGGCACGTGTTCTATTACGCGCGCACGCACTGCCCCGAATGCCTCTCTCGTGAGCTCGAATGGATCGAGGCGAGCGGGCGCGGGACGCTGTACAGCTTCACGGTCTGCCAGCGCGCGCAATCACCGGAATTCGAATCCGACGTGCCCTACACGGTCGCGGCCATCGCCCTCGAAGAAGGCCCCCGGATGACCAGCCTGCTCGTCGATACCGCACCCGAAGCGGTGAAGTGCGATATGGCGGTGGAAGTGGTGTGGCAGGACGTGAGCGACGAGGTTTCGATGCCGTACTTCCGGGGTGTGTAGAGAGGCTGGGGTTGCCGCGGACGGTACTATTTCGCGATGAGCGAACATCAGTGGCGCAGCGGCGGGTCGATAAC
>JBATAT010000042.1:0-2569 GCA_049662005.1 Tepidiformaceae bacterium | reverse complement strand
TGCTCATCGTTCACGTTCTTGAAGTGGTCCACATCGAGCATGATCAGGCTGAGCGGGGTGCCATACCGTGTCGAGATTCGGAAGTGCTCGCCGAGGTACTCCTCGAGGTGGCGCCGGTTGGCGATGCCGGTCAGTGCATCAGTCGAAGCTTCCTGCGAGAGCCTGTCACGGTCGGCGTGGAGTTGAACGTTCTCGCGCTCGGATTCGAGTGTGAGCTGGAGCAAGGTCTCCTGGGCTCGCGCAACCACTTCTTCGGCGGTGGCGCCCACACCGGGGACATCGAGCATTGCTCCAAGCACCTCGGCATCGGCCATGAACTTCTCGACGATCTCGTCGGCGCCGTCGGAATCGATGCCGAAGAGCTGTTCGCAGTCCCAGCGGAAACGGACGAGTGCGGCGGAGGGGTCTTCGCCGAGGACCAAATCGGCGGCGGCCTCCGCAGTGGCGACGCAGCGCACGATCTCACGGAAATCACGGTCGGCGTTGTCCGGTGTGGGAAACATGCGGATGGCCATGACAAGGGCTTCGGGAAGGTTCCACTTCTCGGCGAGGGCGGCGCCTACTTCTGCGTGGTCGAAACTGTACCGGGTGCGCTCGATTGCCCGGAGTTTCGCGAGGTCGTTGCCGGAAGCGACGGCCATTCGCCGATACTCTTCGCCAAGCGCCTGGTCCAGGGCGATGACGCCGATGAGATGAAGCAATCCACCAAGGAAGGCCTCATCGCTGCAGGCGTAGCCGGCGCGGGTGGCCACCGCTCGTGCCGCCGTGGCCGTGAGCAGGCTGCGCTGCCAGATCAGCGTGTGATTCGAGCCCTCGCCGGCCTGCTTCTGCATGTTGCCGACAAGCGAAAATCCGAGCGCGAGCGTCTTCACGCTGCGAAGCCCAAGAACTATCACGGCATCACGGAGGCGACTGACCGACCGGGGACGGCCATAGAAGCCCGAGTTCGCGGTCTTCAGCACCCGGGCGGCAAGAGCCGGATCGCGCGAAATCGTGTTCGCGAGGACTTCGATATCGATATCCGGGCGCTGAACGAGACCCACGATTTCGACCGCGACAGCGGGTATCGTGGGGAGCCGTGACGACTCCATGAGACTTGCGAGCGACGTCGATTGAACCACCCTGCACCTCTGCACCCGCCCGCCGTGCCGCCCACGACGAGTTCGTTGTGCCTACACCAGAGTATCGGCAGGCGTGGGTGGGAAGTTGATGGGTATTTCGATTCGAATTCGCGGGATCTTCCTTAGAGCGCTCGCTCACGCAAATCTCAGGCAGCGCCGGTCTCCTCGTACTGTTCGGCACGATCGAGGGCGGCGAGGAGGACCTTCGCCAGTTCCTTCGCCGAATCGAGGCTGAGCTCAACCGCGACCCGTGCGGCGACTCCGGCCGATTCGTTTGTGAAGTCGATGTTCACGGCGTGTTCAAGCGCGGCATCGAATGGATGGTCGTAGCTGATGGAAACTTCCGAAAGCTTGAACCAGCCTTCCCGGCCTTTGCCGCTGCCGGTGAGCGACGAGCGTTCGACAATATTGGTGCACATGGTTTAGCTCCCCAGCTGGCGCCCGAAGAATTCGAGCACTTTTTTCCAACCGTCGACGGCCTGTTCGGCACGGTACGCCTGTGGCACATGGTGGTAAAAAAACCCATGTCCGGCGCCATCGTAGCGGTGGAATTCGTACGTTTTGCCGTGCTTTTTCAGTTCGGCTTCGTGGATATCGACCTGTTCCGCACTCGGTGCCCGGTCATCGTTGCCGAACAGTCCGAGCATCGGGCAATCGAGGTCTTTCGTGTAGTCGATCGGCGCGACTGGGCGCATTTCGGTCGCGTCTTCGGGCCTGGCGACGACGCCCCCGCCCCAGAGGTCGACAACCGCGTTGTAGCCGGGCGCGCATGAGGCAGCGAGGACGGCGTGCCTTCCTCCGGAGCAGGTTCCGACGACGCCAACCTTGCCATTGCCGTTCGCCTGCGAGCGAAGGAAGTCCCGGCAGGCGGCCGAATCACCAACCACCTGCACGTCCGGCACGCCGCCGTTCGCTCGAACCTGGGCGGCCACGTCCTCTGGCTGGCCGTGCGCGACGCGGCAGTAGAGGTCCGGCTCGATGACGGCATAGCCGTGGTAGGCGAGCTTGCGGGCGGCCTCCTTGGACCACTCGTCCCAGCCCGGGAAGTGATGGAGCCAGACGACGCCGGGGAACGGCCCTTCGCCGAGCGGGCGGGCGTAGTAGGAGTGAATCGGGTCACCGTTGTGACCGGCGATGGTGATGGATTCGGCAATGATGCCTTCGTACTGGCCGGTGGTTCCGGGCATGCGCAATCTCCGCATCGAGGATGATGAGGAGCGATTGTAGCGGAGTTCGGGCAGGTGGTGGCGTGCGGCATTTCAGCGATCGGTCGTGGTCGCGGCGGAATCGCGCCCCGCCATGGCTGGCGGGGTTCTGATCTGGCACGAGCGTGTGTCAGCGGGCTACCGTGGGCGGCGGATGGCTGTGACCGGAGCGCTGGTGGCTTCACGGCTTTCGGCGCCCTGCGGGCTGGAAGGGAGGAGGCCGGTCGCTGGCGCTCTCGGTTC
>JBATAT010000041.1:0-8555 GCA_049662005.1 Tepidiformaceae bacterium | reverse complement strand
CGGAGAGTCCGGTGTTGATGGCCGGACGGATACCAGCGTTGAAAAGGTCGGATTCCAGGTAAATCTGGCCGTCCGTAATCGAAATAACGTTCGTCGGAATGTAGGCCGAAACGTCGTTCGCCTGGGTTTCAATAATCGGGAGTGCACTCAGTGAACCACCCGCTTCGAGGCGAGCTGCTCGCTCGAGGAGCCGGCTGTGAAGGTAGAACACGTCGCCGGGATACGCTTCACGTCCCGGAGGGCGGCGGAGGAGGAGCGACATCTGGCGGTAGGCCCATGCGTGCTTGCTCAAGTCGTCGTACACGATGAGGGCATCGCGACCGGATTCCATGATCTCTTCGCCCATCGTGCAGCCTGCATACGGGGCGAGGTACTGGAGGGCTGCCGAATCCGAAGCGTTCGCGGCCACCACGATGGTGTGTTCCATCGCACCGTTTTCTTCGAGGATGCCGACCACCTGGGCAACCTTCGCCGCCTTCTGGCCGATGGCGACATAGATGCAGACCAGGTCGCCGCCCTTCTGATTGATGATCGTGTCGAGCGCGATCGCCGTCTTGCCCGTCGAGCGGTCGCCGATGATTAATTGCCGCTGGCCGCGGCCAATCGGGAACATGGCGTCGATCGATTTGATACCGGTTTGGACCGGCTCGCTCACGCTCTTGCGGAGCGTTACGCCAGGAGCGATTCGTTCAATCGGGCGCCTGCTGGAGGTATTGATCGGGCCTTTGCCGTCGATCGGGTTACCGAGCGGGTCAACCACCCGGCCGATGAGCGCATCGCCGACCGGCACTTCGATGACGCGCCCCGTAGAGCGGACTTCGTCGCCTTCCTTAATATCGGAGTACTCACCGAGCACTACGGCGCTGACGGATTCCTCCTCAAGGTTGAGGGCGATACCCATCGACCCGTTCGAGAACTCGAGGAGTTCCGAAAGCATGGCGCCAGACAGGCCGTGGACGCGCGAAACGCCGTCGCCAGCTTCGATGACCGACCCGACATCGGTCGCGGTGACGTTCGTCCCAAAGCCTTCGATCTGCTCTCGCAGGATAGAAGCGATCTCTTCAGCGCGTACTGCCATTGCGGCTTACCTCTACTTCCAACTATTACGTCCGCTTGTTAGCGGACTCCTTCCAGCTCGCGGCGCAGGCGCCGAAGCCGGGTTTTGACGCTTCCATCGACGAGTTTATCGCCGACTTTGATGACCACACCGCCGACGATCGACGGGTCGACGAGCCCGGTGGCCCGCACCTCTTTGCCGAGGCTTGTGCTCAGCCTCGTCGCGATGTCGTCCAGCTGCGCGCCAGAAAGCTCGACAGCCGTCGTCACTTGCGCGTGGGCGAGACCTTCATGGTCATCGGCCATGCGCTCGAACGCGCTGGCGACCCAGCGGGCATCCAGCGACCGGCCTTTTTGAACAAGTAACTTGGCCAGGTTCATCACCAGCGGCGATACCCTGAGCACGCGCTCCAGCATCGCTATCCGGGACTCCACCGGGAGCTTGCCATCGGCCAGCACCGGGGCCAGTTCCGAATCCGAAAGAACCGATGCGACATCGGCGAGTTCGGTTCGCCACGTTGCAACCGTCCCGTTATCGCGAGCGATATCGAACGCAGCCTGGGCATAACGCTTGGCGGCGGCAACCTCGGCCATTAATTCCCGCCGAAGTTCGACTCGGCAAGCGTCTCATCGATTACTCGCTGATGTGCCTGGCGGTCGAGTGACTGGTTGATGACCTTCTCGGCGGCGCTAACCGTAATGTCCGCGAACTCGCTGCGAAGGCCGGCGATAGCCCGGTCGCGCTCCTGCTGGATCTCAGAGCGGGCCCGTTCGAGCGCCACTTCCCGATCCTGTGCCGACTGCTCGCGCGCATCCGTCTGAATGCGCGTGGCAATTGCCTGCGCATTGGCAACGATTTCCTGGCCATCCTTGCGGGCGACATTCAGCTGATCCTGGATGTTCGCCTGCGCGGCGGCCGCTTCGGCGCGAGCAATTTCGGCCGCGTTCAGGCCTTCAGCGATCTTTTCCTTGCGCTCATCGAGCATCTTCAGAATTGGCTTGTACGCCACGAGCCTGAGGATGAACAACAGCACGAAGAAGTTGACCACCTGGGCGATCAGCTGGGGAAGATTGAGACCGAGTGCCTCTACTGCCTGACCCATACGGAACCTCGGCCGGCGGGAGCCGGGATTAGATGACGAATGCGATGATCAGGGCGGAGAGCAGCGCGTAGATGCCAATGGCTTCCGCGAACGCAACACCGAGAATCATGTTGGTCTGGATGGCGGCACGAGCTTCTGGGTTGCGGCCCAGGGCTTCCATTGCCTTACCAACGAGCATGCCGATGGCGAGGGCTGGCCCAAGGCCGCCGAGGCCCATCGCCAGGCCGGCGCCGATTGCCTTGGCCGCATCGGGACCGAGCGCATCCAAGAACGGCAGAAAAACTAGAAACGTGGTGATGTCCATGACCTGGATCTCCTCTGGTGTGCGCTCAAACGTTTGGCGCGGTTTGTTTTGACTGTTAACAGGCCCTAGTGAGCCTGTGCAGTTTCAGGATGTTTGGCAGCGTCGGCCGGTGTGCCGGCGCCGTGGTGTTCGTCAGCATGCTCATCCTCGTCGTGGTGCTCTACTGCCATCGTCGCGAAGACGAGCGTCAGCAACGCGAACACCGCGGCCTGGATGAAGCCAACAAACAGTTCCAATCCATAGATGACGTCCACGAACAGGAACGGCATCAGGAAGGTCAGCATGAGCACCAGCACTTCGCCGGCGAAAATGTTGCCGAAAAGCCGGAAGGCGAAGCTAATGATGCGAATGAACTCCGAAAGAAGTTCGAGAATCCCGACGAACGACATGATGCCGTTGAGATTGAAGAATTTCTTCAAGTAGCCGATTCCCAGTGCCTGGAAGCCCCAGAACTCGACCACGAAGAACGAGACGATGCCCATCGCAAGGGTGTTGTTGACGTCGCTGAAGGTCCCCCGGAAGTAAGGGATGATCAGCGCGAGCTTCTTGCCTGGGAAGTCGATGCTCTCGATCTTCGTCCCGAGCGAAGCACTTGGAATAGCGACATGTTCGCCTTCCGCGGCATGCTCGCCGTCGCCACTTGCGGCCAGGTGAACTTTCGGAGCATCCGGGTCGGCGTTGAGCGCCGCCATCGCTCCCTCCACCGTTTCTCCGGTGGGTTGGCCTTCAGCCTCGGGCGCTTCGAAATCGGTGAACTCTTCCGCGAGGAAGACGATATACCGGTCGGTTGCGATGCCAGCTGTGTCGCCCGCCTCGATTTCGAACTCGGTGGCCTTCGCTCGCGGCTTCGCGATCGTGATGCCGCCCGAGTTTTCCATGAACCAGGCGCCGATCTTGTCGCGCTTTTCGAACGGCGTGCCGTGCTCTTCTTGCTCGGCGATGGTCTCGATGATGTGATGGTTCACGTCTTCGGTCTTGCCGACTGCATTGAAGAACGGGAGCAGGCCGAACCAGTTGTTCATGATGACCCAGATGAAAATCGTGGCGATTACCATGAAGAACTTGCGGCCGTTCTTCTCACCGGCGATCTCTTCGATCTGACCGACGAGGAAGGACATGACGGCTTCAATGAAGTTCTGGGCGCCACCGGGAATCAGCGTCATCGAACGCGTACAGGCCCAGGCGATGATGATAATGATCGCCATCACCACCCAGGAGGTCATCAGCGTATTGCTAATTTCCAGCGGGCCGATCGCCGTCAGCTTCTCTGCGGGCACGAGGATTTCGGGTTGAGGTCCCTGGGCGATGAAAAGGCCCACCGCAAGAAACGCGAGGACCGCAATGACACCACCAGCTATTTTGACAGACTTCAAATCAGCCCTGCTCCGAATCCGAGTAACCAACTTTGCGGATGAATGGCAGCAACATTCGATAGCCACCAACCGCCGCGACGGCAAGCCCCAGAAGGATCCCAATCAGCGTGAATATGGGCTCGAGGCCAGTCTTGTCATCGACCCATTGGCCGATGAGCAACCCGAGGATGAGCGCTAAGGCGAAAAACCACCCTGCGCCGAGCAGTGATGCAGTAGGTACGACCCAACTGCCCACATGCGCCTCCCCTGGGGCGCCCGGACTCCAGACCTCGCGCATCATAGGGCGATTGTGACGGAATGCGCAAGCGAAATTGTGCCGGGCCTGACCCGAGTTCTACTCTCTTTTGTGATTAACCTCGGCCTTTCGGCTGGTCGAAATCGTCTAAATCTAATCCTTCAATGAAATCCTTGAATGCACCGAGCCGTTCGAGCTCCGCCGCATCCACCGGACGCGACCGTTCCGGCCGAGCGCCCCCGACTTCGGCCGGCTGATTATCCTCTTCGAGCAGCACTCCCGCCCGGTCCAAAACCGAGTCTTCAACGTAAATCGGTGCCTCAGTGCGAACGGCCAGGGCGATCGCGTCGGATGGCCGCGAATCGACTTCCATCGTCTCGCCATTCACATCCAGGACGATGCGCGCATAGAACGTGTCGTTCGAGAGGTCGCTCACGATGATGTACGCCACTTTCCCGCCTAGTTGCTCGATCAGGTTGCGCAGGAGGTCGTGCGTCAGCGGCCGCGCAACGGAAACGTCCTGGAGGCGTACCGCGATGGCGTCCGCTTCCGCCGGGCCGATCCAGATCGGGAGATAGCGGTCGGTGTCCTTCTCGCGAAGGATGACCACGCGCTGATAATTCATCAGGCTGAGACGGATGCTCTCGATGCTCAGCTCTTTCACGGTGTATCTCCCCGGGGCCGGGCCGCCCCTTGCACCGATGATAGGTTCGGCTCGATCAGGCAGTCAATGAAGGGTCACGGAACGGCGCCGCGCTGGCCGGGACGGTTCTCACGCGGCTGGCGAAGGTTGACGAACGCGAACACCCCCGTAACCACAGCAACAATGGCCAGCACCGGCGCAACCCCAACGACGTCGCTCAGTGCTCCAGCCGCGAGAACCGGAACAGAACATGCAATAGCCGTCATCGCAGATTGGGTTGCCCCCACCCGCCCGCGCAGGTAGAGCGGCACGCGATCATCGATCACCGTCTGGCCCGCGACGTTCACGACCGAGTACGAGAATCCCAGTGGCAGCATCAGGATCATCGCCATCACCCCACCACCATCGAATTCGCCGATGCTCACCTTATTCAACCATGCAAACATGCCGAAGCCGCCAAGAAAATCGGCCTCTTTGTTCACGAATGCCAGCAGGCCGAGCATCACCACGAACCACAGGAAGCCGACTGTACTGAGGAATGCGTGGGGAACGCGGCGGGCCAGGAAACTTGCGAATTTGAGCCCCAGCAGCACGCCCAAAGCTGCTGGCGTGAGAATGAGCGCACCTATTTCGACGGGAAGACCGAGAACATCATCGATGTAGGCGGGGATAAGGCCGCTGAGGATAATGATGACTGCTGAAAGCAGTGTCAGTTCGATGGACGCGTTCATCACATGGGGATCCGACTGCATCGCCCGCCAGCCAGTAAGCCACCACCGGCCCGTCATCCCGGCCCCAACCTCCGCCTGGCGAGGCGAACGTGTACGGCCGATCCACCATGCCTGCACCGCTGCCACCGCAAACAACGCCGCGCAGATCCCAAAAAGCGTGCGCGGGCTGTCGAAAACGCGGAGGACGACTGGTGTGAGCACTCCGAGCCCGATCAGTTGGGCGGCGCCGCCGACCGCCTGCCCGATCGCATTCGCTCGCGCGAGTTCCTGGCGTTCGACGATGGCGGGGAGAATCGCACCCTCGGCGCTTGCCGCAAACTGGGTCGCCGTCGCGATCAGGACAGCGACGACGTAATACAAAGCCACGCCGCCTTCACCGCGCAAAAAGTACAAACAGATCGCCGCTCGTGCCAGGTTTCCGAGGGAGACCAGCAGCCGTTTGGGGAAAATGTCGGCAGCCGTCCCCGCCACGATCCCCGCTACCGTCGAGGGCACAACAAGCGCGAGGACAAGCAGCGAGCTGAGAAATGCCTTCCCGGTTTCATCCACGATGAGCAGGACGAGCGCGAAATTAATGGCGTTTTGGGCGACGCGCCCGAAAAAGCGCGTGTAACTGAGCACGCGGAACGGCCGCTGTTGAAGCAACGGGATAGCCGTCGCAATCGAAACCTCAGGGTTCACGACGGACGAGTTCCTTCACGCGAGACTCGAATTTGCGACGTTCGAGCATGACCCGTCGCGCGCAGACCAGGCATTCGATGCCGATATCGGACCCAACCCGGAACACCTTCCACTCCCAACCTCCGCAAGGGTGCTTTCGGCGCATGCGGTAGATAGCGCCTTCGATGATCTCGTTGCTCACGCAGGAAGCGCGGCTGCAGCCCGCAATTCATCGCGGAGCGTCCGCGCCGCATTCCCCGCAGCCAAGGCAAATCCGGAACCTGCCTCGGCATACATGATGCTTCGGCTGGCATTGACAACCATCTTGCCGTGCTGATAGCCGGCCGCCCGGACCACGTCCTCCGGCTTGCCACCCTGGGCGCCGACGCCAGGGACAAGGAGTGGCGCCGCGGGTACGAGCTTCCGAACGTCAGCAAGCTCTTCCGGCGCCGTCGCACCAACGACGAGCCCGACGTTCGGCGACCAGCTGGTCGCGGTCAGTGCTACCTGCTGGTAGAGCATCCGGCCATTTTCGAGACGTTGTTCCTGGAACTCGCGCGAACCCGGGTTCGAAGTCCGGCAGAGCACGAAGATCGCTTTGTCGGGGTAGGCAAGAAAGGGGGCGACCGCATCGCTGCCCTGGTATGCGTTCACGGTCGCCGCACCGAAGCCCCAGGTTTCGAAGAGCGCACGCGCGTACGCCTGTGCGGTGTTTCCCATGTCTCCTCGCTTGGCATCGCAGATGACGGGGATTTCGGGCGGAATGGCCTTGAGCGACTCTTCCAGGGCCTGGAGCCCGGGGATGCCGAATTGTTCATAGAACGCGATATTGGGCTTGTAGCAGGCAGCGAACTCCGCCGTCGATTCGATGATCGCCTTGTTGAAGCTCGCTAGTTCGGAGGCGCGGTGCTTCTTGAAGTCAGGGTCGAGGCCAACACAAACCAGCGAATCAGCAGCGCGGCTGCGAGCTTCCAACCGTTCGAAAAAGGTCATGTCGTCATCTCCATGGATGTTTGCAGGATTCCCAGCCGCTTCATCGAACTGGCAAACGCTTCGCGGTCACCGGAGACGATCAGGCGGAGTTCGCCAGCTGCGGTTCGTCGCGAGCGAGCGCCAATGGTTGTGAGGACTTCGACCGCACGCCGCGCTACCGCTTCGGTGGTGTCGATGATCATCAGCGTGGGGTAAAGCGCCGCGATATCAGCGGCCAGGAAGTGGTAGTGGGTACAACCGAGTACCACTGTGTCGGCACCGGATGCGACCTCACCGCCGAGGATCGACCGGAGCGCGTTCGCTGCGGCTTCCGTTCCTGCCAGGCCAGCTTCGACAATTCCCGCAAGACCCCTGCCTGCGACGGCCACCACCTTGGTGCCGCGGGCGAAATCCTCGACCACACGCGCGTAAAGCTCGCCGTCGAACGTCCCCTCGGTCGCGAGAATCACGACCCGGCCGGACTTCGATTGGACGACTGCTGGTTTGAGGCCCGGGACCATGCCCACGAACGGGACGTCGAACGCCTCACGGAGGTCGGCGATTGCCGCCGCCGATGCCGTGTTGCAGGCGACCACGATCAGCTTCACGTCGCTCTGCAAGAGCCGGTTTGTGATCGCGAATGCACGTTTGCGAAGCTCCGCCGCGGGACGGGGGCCGTAGGGAAACCAATCGGTATCGGCGAAGTAGACGACGTCTTCGTTCGGTGCCAGTGCCCGGAACGATTGGAGGACGCTCAGACCGCCGACGCCCGAATCGAACATCCCCACTGGACGGTCACTCATCAGCCCAAACGATAGCACGCAGTGCGCAATACGCTCGGACGGCGGAAGCTTGCCTGCTGTGACCACGCGCATCGATATCGCCATGGTTCCATCCGAAGCCGCACACTTCGGGAAGGCAGATGCGTACGTTGTGGTCGACGCGCTTCGCGCGACCACAACGATCGCGACGATGTTCGCGCGCGGGGTACGGCGGCTCCGCACCGTAACCGCGACCGAGGCAGCGCTCGCGGCAAAGACAGGTCCCGGAATCCTCCTGTTCGGCGAGGTGGGCGGATTGCGCCCGGATCGCTTCGACCACGGCAACTCGCCCGTCGAAACCGGCGCGCTCGACCTGGCTGGCAAAGATGCTGTCCTCATGACTTCGAACGGGACGAAGGCGCTGTGTCTGGTGGCCGGGTTGGGGCCAACCGTGGCTGGCTCGCTCGTGAATCTTTCCGCGGTGGTTGACTGGGCGGCTGTGGCGGAGCGAGTCCTGGTTGTATGCGCCGGCAACCATGGTGCGCGCAGCTTTTCGCTCGAAGACTTCGCCGTCGCGTCGTGCATCGTCCAGGAATTGGTGAGTCGATCTTCATCCATCGTCCTCGGGGATGCCGCGCGCCTCGCGCTCACGCTCGAAACCCCGGAAGGGATGATTCACCGTTCCGAACATGCCGAGGTCACGCGTGCACTCGGTTT
>JBATAT010000040.1:0-2206 GCA_049662005.1 Tepidiformaceae bacterium | reverse complement strand
CACCTCTGGGCCGAAGTGATGAAGCTGGCATTTGCCGATCGCACCGAATACGTCGCTGACCCGGCCTCGACGGCCGTTCCTGTCTCGTGGCTCACATCGAAGGAGTACGCCAACGAGCGCAGAGGCGACCTCGACCTCGCTCGGAGCAAGCAGTACGCCGCGGGCGTAGCCCCCGCCTCGATGGTCGAATCGACCACCCACTGCTGCGCGATGGATGCCGAAGGCAACATCGTGGCGACCACCAACACGCTGCACATGGGCTTTGGCTCGAAGGTGACGGTCCCCGGCACCGGCATGCTGCTCAACGACTGCATGGAACTGATGGATCCGAACCCGGGGCGGACGAATTCGATAGCGCCCGGGAAACGCGTTCTTTCATCGATGTCCCCCTGCATCGTCCTGGAGGATGGCGAACCGTTCATGACGCTGGGAACGCCGGGAGGGCTGAAGATTTTCGGTTCCGTCGCGCAGGCGATTTCGAACGTCATCGACCACCAGATGCCGCTGCAGGCAGCCTTCGAAGCAGCGCGCATGTGGGATCGCGGGCCAGTTCTCGAACTCGAACGCAGCTTCCCGGAGACGCGTTCCCTGAAGGCTGGCCTCGAAGCCCGAGGCCACCGGGTCGAGACGCCGTTGAAGGTCGCGGGCGGGATGAACGGCATCATGCGCCGCGAGGACGGGATGTACGAAGGTGCGGCCTGCTGGCGGGCTGATGGTGCCCCGATGGGCTATTCCGGCGGCGACGCTATCGTTGAGGGTTCCGAGCCCGCGATGTGGAGAAGCTGACCGTGGGTAACACCGGGGAGTCCTCTCCCTGTTGTGCGCCTTCGTCGACGGAACCGCTGCCCCCACAGCGGTGGACCACGTTGCGACGGGGCGAGCGCCCACAGACGCTGGTTCGCCTTCCCGGCGGCACTTTCACGATGGGCTCGGAAAGCGATGAAGGAGAGCCGTCGGACGGCGAAGCTCCATCGCGGCGGGTGACGCTCAGGCCGTTCTGCATCGATGCCTTCGCGACGACCAACCTGCAGTTCCGAGCGTTCGTCGAGGACACCGGATACATCACCGAGGCAGAAGCGGCGGGTTGGAGCTTCGTCTTCGCGGGGTTGCTGCCGGAGGACTTCCCGGAGACGCAGGGCGTACAGGCTGCGCCGTGGTGGCGCGCCGTCGAACGGGCCAGTTGGCGAACCCCGGAAGGCCCGCATTCGGACACGAGCAGTCGCGCGCACCATCCCGTCGTGCATGTTTCCTGGAACGATGCATCGGCTTTCTGCGAATGGGCGGGCGGCCGTCTGCCGACGGAGGCCGAATGGGAGTATGCCGCCCGTGGGGACCTCGAAGGCAAGCGGTTCCCGTGGGGCGACGACCTCGAGCCGGCTGGCCACCACAGGATGAACGTCTGGCAGGGGAGCTTCCCCTCTTCCAACACCCTCGACGATGGGTATCTCGGCAGCGCGCCGGTCGATTCGTTCGAACCGAATGCGTTCGGGCTGTACAACATGTGCGGCAACGCCTGGGAATGGTGCTCGGACTGGTTCACGGCGCAGCATTCGGGGGCTGCGCTGGTCGATCCGGCGGGGCCCGAAGCTGGCGTCCAGCGCGTCATCCGCGGCGGCAGCTACCTCTGTCACGAGAGCTACTGCAACCGTTATCGCGTCAGCGCACGGAGTTCGAACACGCCCGGGAGCACAACCGGTCATATGGGCTTTCGGATGGCCGTGGATGCGTAGCGCAGAATACCGGCGATTGGGTATGGTTCGCTCTTCCGGGCAGTGACCCCGCGGGAGAGAACGATGACACAACAGGCTTACGGCGGACGGACAGGGACGACACTCGCGGAATCCACGCCCTGGTGGCCGAAACCGCCAACCGCCCCCGAAGGCGCCCCGAACGTCGTCTACATCGTGTTCGATGACCTTGGGTTTTCGGATTTTGGCTGCTACGGCTCGGAAATCGAGACGCCCAACGTCGATGCACTCGCTGCCGGCGGTCTGCGCTACACGAACTTCCACACGACGGCGCTCTGCTCGCCGACCCGAGCCTCGTTGCTCACCGGGCGAAACCACCACTCTGTCGGAATGGGCGGGCTGGCAGACTGGGACTTCGGCTACCCGGGGATGCGTGGGCGCATCGCGAAGAGCGCCGGCACGGTCGCAGAGATGCTGCGCGGAGAGGGCTACAACACCTTCGCGACGGGCAAGTGGCA
>JBATAT010000039.1:0-7280 GCA_049662005.1 Tepidiformaceae bacterium | reverse complement strand
GAAAACATCGAGTACGCGGGGCAGTGCCGCCTGTACCTTGCGATGCCGGGAGACGCCCCCGCCAGGATCCACAAGCGACCCTTGCCGATGGGCGTTCTTGCGAGCGTCGAGTGGCAATCCGGCGCGGATGGAGCGTGGGGAACGTGCCCGGCCGGGTGGCAATGGGCCCTGGTCTGCGCGAACGAAGCATTCAATGCGAAGCTCATCGAGCTCCCGGATTTCGAAGTGGCGGAGCACCTCTGGAAGGCTGGTCAGGCGATCGTTCCCGAACTCCCGCCGCTGAGCGCGTGGAAGGTCCAACACGTGGTGAAGTGGCGGCATGCGGTGCCGACGATGGCGCCCGGCCACTTTTCGCGAATGGCTGCGTACGCACGGAGGCCACCTATCGTGTTCGCCGGAGACTGGACGCACCAGGCCTGCGTCGAGGGTGCGGTGCGTTCGGGTGAAGCGGCGGCGGAAGCGTTCGGCCCGGGCTGACGCCGGCGGTGAACACGAATGGGTCGCGCCGAAATGGTGAACTCGGCTAGAATCCATCGGCAACTCATCGGAGGAACGTGACATGCGATTCCAGGACACACCCGAACTCGCCGAGTGGCGAGGCACCGTCCGCAAGTTCGTGGACGACAACTGGCGGGTAGCCGGAAAGAACGACGAAGACGACGCCGGTTTTGAAGGCGCCGTCGATGAAACGCGGACACAGAAGTGGCTCGACAAGCTTGGGGCAAACGGCTGGCTGGCCCCGGCATGGCCGAAGAAGTATGGCGGCGCCGACATGTCGGTGCTCGAACAATTCGTCCTTAGCCAGGAGCTTCATGAAGCGGGCGCGCCGACCAGCCGCCAGATGCTGAACCTCGTGGGACCGACGATCATGCTTCACGGTACGGACGAGCAGAAGGCCGAACATCTGCCGCCGATGCTGCGGGGCGAAGTCGCCTGGTGCCAGGGCTTCAGCGAACCGGGTTCCGGATCGGACCTTGCCAGCCTGCAAACGCGTGCGACGCGTGACGGCGACGAGTACGTGGTTAACGGCCAGAAGATCTGGACATCCGGGGCTCATCGCGCCGACTGGATGTTCATCCTCACGCGGACCGACCCGGACGCGCCAAAGCACCGCGGCATCAGCTACCTGCTACTCGACATGAAGCAGCCCGGCGTCAGCGTGCGACCGCTGATCAACATGGCGAACGGGCACGTCTTCAACGAAGTCTTCTTCGAAGACGTTCGTGTGCCTGTGCGAAACCGCATTGGCGAAGAAAACCGCGGCTGGTACGTCGGGACCACGACGCTCGACTTTGAACGATCGAACATCGCCCGCGCGATCGCGGCGCACAAGAACGTCGTGCGGTTGGCGAACTACGTGAAGGCCCGGAAGTCTGCGGGAAGCCCGGTTTCGGAAGCGTACCGGCTTGAGGTCGCCGACCGGGCGGTGGAAACGAGCATCTGCGAGCTGCTTTCGTTCGTGGTTGTATCGATCCAGGCGAAGGGTGGCGTGCCGAATATGGAAGCCTCGATGTGCAAGATGTACGGCTCAGAGCTCTCCCAACGGATCGCTAACACGAAGATGCACCTGAGCGGGATGTACGGCCAGGAGCGTAAGGCTCGCGGCCTGCAGGAGGAGCACAACCTCAACTCGGCGATGGAGTACATGCAGGTTGTCCCGGCGACGATTGCGGCTGGTTCGAGCGAGATCCAGCGCAACATCATCGCCACGCGCGGGCTCGGCCTTCCGCGGGGATAAGAATCGTCGGCACGAAACACAAATAGACGCCCGGCACTCGCCGGGCGTCTCCATTTCAAAGGTTGTAGCCATGACAGACTTCCAGGATCTCTTCGAGTACAACAGCTGGGCAAATAGCCTGGTGCTCGCCGGGGTCGACGAACTTTCCGATGAGGAACTAACGGCACCGATGGATGAACTTGGCGGTTCGGTGATCGAGTTGCTCGGGCATACGGCGCAAGTGGAAGCCGCATTCCTGGGTCTCATGACGGGCGCTACCGACCGGCCAAGCCGCGAAACGGAGTATCCGCGGATTCGCGAACGGCTCGTTGCGAACAGCGCGGGCTACCTGGCGGCAATGCCACAACTCTCAGAGCGCCTTTCGGAGCGTTTCCTGGTGCCGTGGTTCAAGCGTGAGTTCACCATCGAGCAGAGCCTGCTCCAGGTGGCGACGCATTCAGTTCAGCACCGGGCGGGAATCTGCGCCGGAATAGCCCGGGCGGGCCGCGAAGCACCGGGCCTTGACTACATCATGTGGCTCAATTCAAACCGATAGGCGAGTTCAACCGCCGCCGAGAGCAGGGACGATGGCGATCTCGGTATCCGGGGCAACGGGATCGTGAAGACCCAAGGGGTAGACCTCGCCGTTGATGGCGAAGGCAAGTTCCGGGCGGAGGCGCCGGTCTTCCTCCACCACGCGAGCAAAGAAGCCAGGGCAGCGAGCATCGACTTCGCGCAGCACCTCGCGGATGGTTGTGCCGGAGACCTCGACCTTCGAGGCCCCGGCGCAGAATTCACGCAAGGTGGCGGGGATGATGACGATCGCCATTCAGACTATGAGGAGCGCGGCTGGGTGCAGCGTCCTTGTGAAGGGATTGAGAACCAGCCCCAACTCTTCGAGCGTGACCGCTCCCAGCACGGCAACATCTCCTGCCTGACCCATCACGATCGGTGTCGGCGTTTCACCGTGTTCGGCGAACCGGACGATGCAATTGGCGATATCTCGCTCCATGAACGTGCCATCGGCGAGCCGGAACCGTTGTCGTCGCCGAGCAACCAGACCGACCTCGCGCCAAACGTTCTCGGGCAGAAGCGTGTATTGCGACCCGCTGTCCACGAGGAACTCGACATTGGCTTCGCCCTTGGGACCGATGGCTATGCCACTGAGGTAGGTGATGGCCATGCTTCGATGTTACTCCAGGCCGTTGAGCGCCTCCACGATGCGACGCGGGGACATTGGCAGGTCGGTGAAGCGATGGCCGGTCGCGTCCGCAATTGCATTCGCGATGGCAGCCAGCGGGGGCACGATGGGCACTTCGCCAACCCCACGAACGCCGTAGGGGTGACCAGGGTTCGGCACTTCGACGAGAACCGTGTCGATCATGGGCACATCGAGTGCGGTCGGCATGCGGTAATCGAGGAAGCTGGAGTTCACCATGCGGCCCTCTTCGTCGTAGAAGTACTCCTCGTTCAAAGCCCAGCCGATGCCCTGGACAACTGCACCCTGGATCTGGCCTTCGACATAGGCCGGGTGAATCGCCGTGCCGACATCCTGGGTGGCGGTGTAGCGCAGGATCTTCACCTTGCCGGTGTCAGGGTCGACTTCGACATCGACCACGTGGGTCGCGAATGCGCCGCCTGCTCCGCGAGCGAGCAGCGAAGCCTTCCCGGCGAGCGGGCCGCCGGTGCGAGCGCTTTGCCCGGCCATTTCCTTGAAGGTTAGTTCCCTGGTCGAATCCTTAAGGCTGTGGAGCTTGCCCGATTCGTAAACGACCTCTTCTTCGGGGACGCCCCAGAGCTTCGCTGCACGGGCAATCATCTGGCGGCGGATATCCATACCAGCTTCGAAAACAGCCATACCACTCGCGAACGTTGTCCGTGAGCCACCGGTGACGTCGTTATGTCCGATCGAATCGGTGTCGACGACGGTAGGACGGATGGTTTCGTATTCGACGCCGAGCGTTTCTGCGAGTTGCATTGCAAGCGAAGCACGAGAGCCACCGATATCGATCGAGCCCTCGACGAGATTGACGGTGCCGTCGTTGTTTACGTTGGCGACGACCGAAGACTGCATGCCACCGTTGAACCAGTAGCCAGAGGCTACTCCGCGCCCCCGGTTCGGACCCTCGATCGGCGAGTTCCAGTGGGGGGTCTGGATTGCGGCCTGCACGGTCTCCTCGGCACCAATGCGCGGAAATGCAACGCCATTCACCATGCGTGTGCCCTCCTTGGAGGCGTTGGTGAGGCGGAATTGGAGCGGGTCGAGGCCCTGCTTCTTGCAGAGCTCATCGATGATACTTTCGATGGCAAAGGCGGCCGCGGGGGCGCCAGGAGCACGATAGGCTGCCGTCTTCGGCTTGTTCACAACGACGTCGTAGGCGTTCAGTTCGAACGAATCGATGTTGTAGGGCGAGAGCATCGTCATGGAGCCGGCCCCGACCGATGAGCCAGGGAAGGCGCCAGCTT
Organism: Tepidiformaceae bacterium; assembly: GCA_049662005.1. Classification (GTDB taxonomy): domain Bacteria; phylum Chloroflexota; class Dehalococcoidia; order Tepidiformales; family Tepidiformaceae; genus Amarobacter. The sequence continues at coordinate 3,097 of JBATAT010000039.1, read as the reverse complement.
CGTAGCAAAGCGTGGCCTGGACGCCGGTCAACCGGTCGCCTTTGGCAGAGGCCTTGATTTTGATGTAAGTGCCGCTCGTGGGGCCGCTGCCTTCGAACACGTCGGTTCGACTCATGAGGACCTTAACCGGCCGCCCGGACTTCTTCGAAAGCAGCGAGGCCACTGGATCGAGGTAGATCGGCAGTTTTCCGCCGAAGCCGCCGCCGATCTCCATCGGAATGACCTTGATGCTGGCGATCGGATGCTTGAGCACCTCCGCTGTGAGGTTGCGGACCGCGAACGAGCCTTGAGTGCTCGTCCAAATGGTGAGCGTGCCGTCGTTATTCCAGTTGGCGGTGGAGTTGTGGGGCTCGATGTAACCCTGGTGAACCATCGTGGTCGTGAACTCGCGCTCGAGGACGATATCCGCTTCGGCGAAGGCGGCCTCGAGATCGCCGCCAGCAAACTTGTTGTAGCTGGCGATGTTCGAGGGCTTTTCGGAGAGCTCGCCGGTCATGAGGGTCTTGGTGTGGCGAGTTTCGTTGAGCAGCGGGGCATCTTCCCGCATTGCGTCGCGGACGTTGAGCACGGGCGGGAGCAGTTCGTACTGAACCTTGATCTTGGCCAACGCTTCTTCAGCGATGTGGCCGTTGAGGGCGGCAACGGCGGCGACGGCGTGGCCGCGGTAGAGCACCTTTGTGGAAGCGAGGATGTTATCCAGCGCGTCCTTCATGTTCACGGCGGTTTCGCCGAGGTCTTCCATCTTGTCTTCGGCGCCGGGGAAATCCCTGGCGGTAAGCACTGCCAGAACTCCGGGATGCTTCGCGGCCTCGGAGGTATCGATCGAGACGATCCTGGCGTGGGCGTGCGGCGAACGGAGGATCCGGCCCTGGATCAGGCCCGGAAGCTGGATGTCGGCGCCGTATTGCGCCTTCCCGGTGACCTTTTCCGCGCCGTCTGGACGAATGGGGCGGGTGCCGATGACCTTGTATTCGGAACGTTCAATCGTCGTCATGGCTATTTCGTCTCCTGGAGTTCTTTGGCGGCAGTCTGCACGGCACGGACGATTTTGTCGTAGCCAGTGCAGCGGCAGAGGTTGCCCGAGAGCCAGAAGCGAATCCGATGCTCATCGGGGTTTGGCTCCGTATCGAGGAGCGCCTTCGCGGACATGATGAAGCCGGGGGTGCAGATGCCGCACTGAAGCGCAGCCTCTTCGAGGAATGCTTGCTGCAACGGGTGCAGTTGGCCGTCCTGGGCCAGGCCCTCGATGGTGGTGACGGTGCGGCCCTGCGTTTCGACGGCGAGGACACAGCAGGAGTTCACGATGCGGCCATCCATGTTTACGGCGCAGGCGCCGCAGTTGCCGTTGTTGCAACCCTCTTTGGCACCGGTGAGGCCAATTTCATCGCGGAGCACTTCGAGCAGGCTCTGGCGCGGCTCGCAAAGGAAATCTGTCTCGACCCCGTTGAGGGTGGTGTTTACGTGCGTTCGAGCCATGGGTTAGCGATTCTCCCGGATTCGATTGAGCGCGTTATCGAGCGCGCGGATGGTGAGGATCTTGGCGAGGTGTTTGCGTTGGGCAATGCCACCGCGCATGTCGTCGATCGGGGTCGCGGCTGCGGCTGCGGCTTCGCCGGCTGCGGCAAACGTCTCGGCGTTGGCAGGCTTGCCAATGAGTGCAGCCGCGGCAGCCGGGACCAGCACCGGGGTTGCGGCGACGGCACCGAGGGCGACCCGCGCCGCCGTGATGTTCTCGTCGGCGTCGAGCGTTATCGCGACACCGGAGGAGGCTACGGCGATGTCCATCTCGTTTCGCGGGATAAAGCGATGGTAGAAGGCGCCCGAATTCGGGGCCGGAGCGGAGATTTTCACCTGGAGGAGCAGTTCACCCGGCTGAAGGGTGTTTCGCCCCGGGCCGGCGAAGTAGTCCTCAACCGCGATTTCGCGGCTGCCAGCACTCGACGCGATAACCAGCCTCGCATTGAGGGCCATTAGCGCTGGCGACGAATCGGCGGCCGGGCTGGCGTTGCTCAGGTTCCCACCGAGCGTCGCCCGCGACTGAATCGCAATTCCGCCGATGATAGTCGCGCAATCGACGAGGGCGGGAAACCGGCGCTGGATGTCGGTGTTTTCGTAGAGTTCGGCGAGCGGAACCGCGGCGCCGATCTCGAGGGAGCCATCGGCGTTGGCCTTGTAGGACATGAGCTCGGGGATGTGTTTGAGATCGATAAGCTGGTCGCAATGGCGACGGCCCTCACGCAGCTGGACGATGACATCGGTGCCACCGGCCAGGAGAAGCGAGGTCTTGCCATTGCCGAGCGCGCTGAATGCTTCGTTCAACGAGCGCGGCGCGAGATAGTCGAAGGAGTCCATGCACCATCCTTGGAATTAGGCGGAGGCCAGCTGACGGCGGGCCGCGTATTGCTCCGAATGATACGTGGCGCAGCACAGGTTGTCTTGAACCGGCGACAGTGACACGCATCGCAGTACAATCGCGCGATGCGACGTTCCCTCTTTGTGATTGCACTTGCGGCCGTCGCGATCGGCGGGTTGCTTGCGACGCCCCGCACTTCGCGCGCGGATGAAGGCTGGGTCATCAACTCCTTCGACATTGTCTATGACGTGCAGGACAACGGGACGATCGAAGCCACGGAAACCATCAAGGCCGACTTCGGCTCCCTTTCCAAGCACGGGATCTTTCGCTACTTCAATACCAAGGTACCCTGCGGGACGCCGATCGCAGGCGCCCAACAGCCACTCACGCCATGCCCGAAGGGCGAATTCCGCCAGTACACCTACAACATCGATAGTGTGACGAAGGCGGACGGTTCGAAGTGGAAGTACGACGTGAGCGATTCCAGTGGCAAGGTGACCGTGAAAATTGGCGACGGCGACATCCTGCTCTCGGGTCGCCAGGACTACATCATCAAGTACCAGCTGAGCGGCGCGTTCGATGCATACGACGACCACGACGAGTTGTACTGGGACGTGTCGGGGACCTGGCCGGTCACGATTAAGTCATTCAGCCTCACTCTAAACCTGCCCAAGGGCGCAGACTCCCGCGCGCTGTGTTACGAGGGGTATTCCGGCTCGAACGAGGAATGCGAGGCAACGGCGA
>JBATAT010000038.1:0-3231 GCA_049662005.1 Tepidiformaceae bacterium | reverse complement strand
GTCGAAGACCCGGTAGCGCCGTCGTAAACGTCGCGTCAGCGGCGTCCAATCTTGAGGGGGATGGGTTCATCCCCCTCACACGAGATCTGGACAGGAGGATAACGATGCAGGCACGGTTCTTTCGACTATCTGTTCTGCTCATCATCGCCACGGCGCTGGGGATAGCCACGACAGGAGAGGCGTCGCGGGCGGAAGGCGGCATCGGCGTCTACCCCACGAGGGTGTCGTTTGAGGACGCGCTTCGTGGGGGCGAGTACTTCTCGACGCTGGGGGTGATCAACAACCTCCCGAGCGAGCGTCGATTTGCATTCGAAGCCGAAGGCGAAATTGCTTCGTGGATCACGTTCACGACCGTGGAGGATCGCTCGAAGATGGTCACCGAGGTTCTCGCGCCGAAAGGGAAGGACGGGTATGTGCTGTTGCGGCTCAACGTCCCCGATACGACCGGCAATGGGGTGTACGGGGGCACCGTCACAACAAGGGTGCCACTCGGCGATCCGGACGTGGAGAAGGGGACATCGGGCGCGGACGTGACGGTGGCGGCCGTGATCGAAGTCGAAGTGCACGTGTCCGGTGTCCAGAAGATCGACGGTGGGCTGCTCGAAGTGACAGCCAACGATGTGGAGGTTGGGGTGCCGCTGCGTGTTCGCACGACGGTTGCCAACCGAAGCAATATCCGTGTAGTCCCAGACGTCCAGGTAGCGATCAAGAGCGAAAACAAAACGGTTGCGACGGTTGCGACGGTTGATGCACCAATCTCGGCGAACGAAACACGGGCAATCGAAACACTCTGGAAAACGGACGTTGCGCCTCCTGGCGACTACACCCTGACGGTATCCGCATCGCTGCCCGGGTTCCCATTGGGAGATAAGACCGTGAGTTTCAGAGTGTTACCGCGGGGGACGCTGACCCGCGATGGGGTCCTTGAGAATCTTGAGCTCACCAACGAGCCGACGGCAGGCGGCGTCGCGAAGGTCCTGGCGACGTTCCGGAACACGGGACAGATCGAATCAACAGCCGTGTTCGCTGGCGAACTGTACCGCGATGGCGTGCTCATCAAACCGGTCACGAGCCTCCAGAAGTTGGTCGGTAAGGACGAAGCGTTAGGTCTGGAAGTGCTCGTGGAGATCCCGGGCACCGGGTCGTATGTGCTCCGCGGCAAGGTCAACTACGAGGGTAAGGAGACCGGGGTTCGCGAGGTCGCGTTCACGCTCGCGGAGGCCAAACCGAAAGACAGTTCATCCAGCCTGATGCTGGGCTTCGCCGGAGGAACGGCCGCACTGGTTGCGGCGGCGGCGGCCGGCTCGGGGTTGTTCGTCGTACGGCGTCGACGACGGCCGGAACAAGGATAGGGGGAAGCCCACGATGTACAGCCGCCGATCGAAGATTCGCCGAATGCCCACCGCCGCCGGGTCTCTCGGAGTACTGGCAGGCGTGCTGCTGCTCACGGTGGCGGTGGCGGAACCGGGCGCCGGGGTACGAGCGGCGACATCATCCGAATGCACGACCGCAACTCCCACACTCTCGCTGGGTGAAGCGACAACGGCTGCAGCCACGCTGGAGAGTTCACCAAGCTCGAGTCCATCGGTATCGTCTGGGGCTGTTCCGAGCTCGACTGCGACGCCTGCTACCACGCCAACGCCAACGCTAACGCCGAGCCCGGTCGCCAGTTCGACGGCGACGGACACCCCGACGCCAACCATTTCGACCGGAACGGATCCGAGCTCGACTGCAACTTCCGCTGCTACCGCAACCGAAACCATGGCGACAGCGACGGGGACAGGTACTGCAATCGCGACGCCAACCCCCTCGTCGAGCCCGGTCGCCAGTTCGACGGCGACAGGCACTCCAACGCAAACCATGGCGACAGCGGCGGAAACAGGAACTGCGACACCGACCGCAACTCCTTCGCCAGGCCCGGCCACCAGTTCGACTGCGACGGACACTCCAACGGCAAAGGCCGCTGAACCTGAGCATCTGCTGGCCACTGCAAGCCCAACGGAGGAGCGAGCCGCGGTGGCCGCGACGACGACCGATACGCCGGAAGCAACGCCTACGACGGAGACGGATTGTGCGACCGGGACTGCCACCGCAGGTGAACCCGAGGCTTCGGCAGACGCAACGGACGGCACAAGTACCCCCTCCACCGTGACACCATCCGCTACGGGAGCGGCCCCAATAGCCAGCGCCACGGTGTCCCCAACAGCCACCCTGGAGGCACAACTGTCCGCCGAAGTGGAGTGCCAATGGGTAACAAGCGCGACTACTGCGGACGTTGGCTCCACGCCATCGCCGGAGCCCGGATGGAGTGATCGCTGCGGCTGGAAAGCGGCAGCAGGAACGAAGAAAACGATAAAGGCAAACGCAGGAGACTCGCCGGGAGTCCTGGCGGTGACGGTGTGGACAACCGTACGCAATGGCTTTGCGACGACGCCGATACACCAATCTGTACAAAGACCTGATGGGACGCCGGTAACGGTCGATGTCGAGTTTGTGGAAATCGCGTGCAGTCTGTTGGCCGACGGCAGTCCGCACGCGAAATGCGTGGGTGATTCGCGGGCACTTTACCGGTCCACGCTGCCAATTTCGTATCGAGACCGGTGCGGGATATATGAACTGGAAACGTCCGTAGAATCTGCGCCGGCGGAGAAGCTCAGCTTCGAAAGTGAGTGCTTCGTGGCCGTCGATCTCGACTTCACAGCGATTTCGTGGGGGCGAATAATGCCCGGAGCGATGAGTGGGGTAATCGGCGATCTTGAATGGCAACCCGGTGGCACAGGGGGACCGTCGGTCAGGAACGTTGGAAATGCACCGATGTCGCTCGGGATCGTGTTCAGTCCGCTCTCAATGGCCGGGGACCCTGCCGGTGCGAGCACGGCTTTGCAGGAGTTTCGTGCTTGCCTTGGGACTGGTCCCGGGGAACCGCACTGCGCGGAGGCGATAACGGCGAAAGAGACGATGTGGATCGGCGACACGCTCGGGCAGGCCATCTGTCCCGGGCAAGTGGCACGGCTGGACGTCTTCGTCATTCCACCGCCGACGGTGCCCCAGGGAAGCTACGAAGGGAGCCTATCCCTCCCAGCCCGCCTGGGGCCACCAGATGCGTGCGAGCCGGCGCCGAGGAGTTGAAGCTGGCTCGGCGCGGGCCGCGTTTCGGGCGTTAGGAGTCCTGGGCGTTGAAGACGCGGGCGGCGAAGGCGAGTGGTGCCAGGGTCCAGGCGAGCACCCCTG
>JBATAT010000037.1:0-5354 GCA_049662005.1 Tepidiformaceae bacterium | reverse complement strand
GTGTAGTGTCCCGTTCGCGCAGGCCCCGCCGCCTCAGGCGGCGAGGTCGCCAGTGCGGTTGCCTCGGGTCTGCGTGAATTCGGTCGAAGGGTAGCCCGAGCCGGCCGCCTACGTCTCCAGGCGCTGGCGGCTTTGGGGCACGGCGTTGCCCTTGAGTTTTGCCGTGTACTCCTCGTGCGGCGGAACTTCTTCGCCCACAACGTAGAGAAAGTAGAACACCCCGAAGTTGCCGACGTGCTTAAAACGCTTCTTGATGTCGGCGAGTTGCGAATCGAACGGCCGCGTGGCCGCGAGATACTTCGCGAAGCTGCCAAATTCCTTCTCTATCTCGAGCATCGCTTTCGCATTGTGGATGGTAGCTTCGACCTTGCGACCGTTGCGGATGATGCGAGGGTCCGACATCAGACGATCGATGTCGTCCGGCGTGTATTCCCCGATGGTCTGGGGGTCGAAGCCATCGAAGGCCTCGCGGAACCCTGGCCACTTGTTCTCGATGACCTTCCAGTTCATCCCGGCTTCGAAGACGGCCTTCGAAAGCACTTCGAGGTAGTCGGCTAGCTTCTCCGGCTTAATCTGGGTCGGGGCATCCATAGTCCGCCTCCCGCAGGGTATTGCGCCCACTCTAGACGATCCCGACGATCCCGGCGGTCGTTTGTTCCCTTTAACGCGTCTACGGTTGAGCGGTGCAATTGGACGCATCCAGCCTGCGAGGATTCGGAAAGTACCCGTATGCCCTCGCGTTTGTTGTCCTTCTCGTTCAGATAGCACTCGGCATCCTGCTCTTCGCGACCTTCCAGGAGTGGGTGCCCTCAGAGCTTGGCGCTGGCGATCAGTGGGGTGGATACCTCCTCGGCGCATATGGTGGCGCGCGATTCCTCTCCGAAGCGCCAACCGGCGCAGTCTCCGACCGCATCGAGCGGCGGGTGGGCCTGCTGGCGGGCTTCGCGCTCATGTTCCCGGTCATCGTCCTGATGGCCTTCGCCCGGACCGAGTGGGCCTTCCTCGCGTTTTCGGCGATGCTCGGGTTCGCTACCGCTTTTTTCTGGCCGGCAACGTACGCCATGAGCGCGGACCTCTATCCTCCCGAACGTCGCGGCAAGGTCATCGGCTTCCTCAACGTCGCCCAGCTTCTTGGCTTTGGGATCGGCGCGCTCTCGGGTGCCTTCCTAGTCATCGGGCCTTCTTCAGCCCAGTTCATCGTCGCCGGCGGCGCAATCGCGTTGGCGTTCGTTGCCGGGATCACCACCCTCCCCGGGTACCGGCACCAGCTTGCGATTTCGACCGCCGAGGTGCGCCCGAAGCTCACGGAGATCATCTCGGGCCGGCTTGTCTCGCTTTCGGCCATCGTCTTCGCTTCGAGCATTGGTGTGGCCATGGTGGTGCCGGCCATCCGCCCGTTCGGCGAAGACAACATCGGCGTCTCATTCGAACGGCTCACGATCGCCCTCGTCCCGGGAGTTATCATTGGGGCTGCGCTCTATGTCCCGGCGGGCCACCTTTCCGACCGCCTCGGCCGGATCCTTCCGATGGTCGCAGGACAGTGCCTGATCGTCTCAGGCCTCCTGATTTGCGCCGCCACCTCAACACTCGTGGTCGCTGCCTTCGGTGCGACGATCCTGTTCGTGGGCAACGTGCTGACCGTGCCCGCGCTGAACGCGGCGGTGATGGATCTCGCGCCGGAATCCCATCGAGGTGTGCTGATCGGCCTGTCGGTCGCCTTGAACGGGCTCGGCCTGGCGGTCGGCCCGGCTCTCGGCGGGACCATCGTAGGCACCTGGGGCGCTCCGGGAGCATTCCGCGTGGCGGCGCTGATCTGCGCCGCAACCGCGGTCGGAGTCATCATCTACGGACGCCGAAATCAGCGCCCGGCGCTCAACAGATCTGCCATCGATTCCGCCTGAACGAACCGGTGGGATACGCCCTTCGAAGAGGAGAATGGGAGATGCCCACACCCGGAAAACGACTTGGAGTTGGCCGCGCCGCCGAAGTATTCGAGTGGGGCTCCGACGCGGTGATCAAAGTCCTCCTCCAGGAGGGACCATTGTCCTTGCTGGATGCCGAGGCATCATCGCAGCGGGCCGCCTCAGAAGCCGGACTTCCCGTTCCTCGCATCCGTGACACCCTGCTCATCGAGGGCCGCCCGAGCCTGGTGATGGACCGTGTCCATGGCGTCGATGGCCTGGCTGCGGTTGAGGCCCAACCCTGGCGACTGTGGACTATCGGCCGGGATATTGGCCAACTCCATCGCCGGCTTAACGAAGTGCAGGCTCCCGCCGGCCTTCCCCGAGTTGCGGACGTCATTGGCACAGCACTCGATCGGCCGGAGGTACCCAAACGTGCGCGCGGACGGCTGCGAGCCTTGCTGGATACGATGCCTGGCGGCGACCGGCTTTGCCACGGCGATTTCCACCCGGGCAACGTGATCCAGTCCCTTGAAGGTCCGGTTGTCATCGACCTTGCGAACGCCTGCTCGGGCGAGCCAACCGTGGACTACGTGAGGGCTCAGTTGCTTTTTGCTGTTGGCACTCCCGGCGGTGATATCAGTTGGAGGGATCGCATGCTGATAGCAGTCGGTCGAGGGGCGATGTCGGCGGCATATCGCTCCGGCTACCGGAGCCAGGGGCCAATCGACGATGGCCTGGCCCGGAGGTGGAAGCCACTCGTGGTGGCCAGCAGGCTGACAGAGGGCTTCCCGGAAGAGCGCGTCGTGCTCCTTCGCATGCTCAGCCGGAGCCTGCGAGAGGCCGAACAAAGCTCGTAGTTTACTGGCCTGGACGCGACCATCGGGCGGCATCGTCGGTCGCATCGCCAGGTTCGTCAGCGGGTGGATCGTCCGCTGGTTTCGCGGCCGAGGCGAACTCCACCAGGTCGCCCGCGATCCGTTTTTCGTGCAGGATCTGCGCTGGCGATCCACCCTCGCGGCCTTCTTCGTGGTGCGGTTCGGCGGCCACATGGACGACGCGCTCGGACGCGGGGCGAAACTGCCCGAGATCCGCGCCGATGAGCGACGAGAGCGCAGGCTGTTCTTCGAGCCCCGCCGCCGGCGCCGCAGAAAACGGGCTCCGTTCGCGTTGCTGGATACGGTCCCACACTTCTCGCCGCTCGCCCGTGACAAGGTGGCCATCGGCCAATTCTTCGACCCGGCTCGCCATTTCCATTACCAGCCGATCATGCGTACAGGTCACGATTGTGATGCCTTCCGCGCGGGCGAGTTCGCGCAGCAGCGAAAAGACCGCGGTCGCAGTCGCTGAATCAAGTTCACCGGTAGGTTCGTCGGCGAGGATGAGCGAGGGTTCGGACGCGAGCGCACGGGCGATCGCGACGCGTTGCTGCTCGCCGCCAGAGAGTTCGTAGGGGCGGTGGTCGGCGCGCCGGCCCAGGCCGACGAAATCGAGCGCTCGCTTCACCCGTGCCATCCGGTCGCTGTAGCCGATGCCGGCGATGCGCAGCGGCAGTTCGACATTCTCGCGAGCCGAGAGCAAGGGCAACAGGCCGAACGACTGGAAGACAAAGCCGAGCTTGTGCCGCCGCAGCTTGTCGAGCTGGCCCTCGCTCATCGTATCGACGCGTTCGCCGTCGATGTAAATCTCGCCGCTGGTAGGGCGATCCAGCCCCGCCATAAGGTTCAGCAAGGTGGTCTTGCCCGAGCCAGAACGCCCGATTAGCGCGATAAACTCGCCGCTCGGAATCGAGAGCGATACGTCTCGCACCGCGAGCACTTCTTCGCTCCCAACCTTGAACCGCCGGGTGACGTTCTTCACTTCGATGGAGCTGCCCGCCATCAGCCGTTCCTCCGTGTCGCACGAGGATCGTGCTCCGGGCGTACTTCGATCCGCCCTTCTCCCATGACGACCCGGGCGCGTTCCTGGATGTCGAGCCGGTCGAGGTATTCACGCGGCACCTGGAGGCGGCCTGCGGTATCGATGAGGACAAATTCTTCGTGGACGATCTCGGTCTTTGCGCCTTCGAAGTAGACGCGCCGGTGGATTTCGGTACTCGTCCGGCCATCGCGAATTGCCACCACGCGGTCCACGCGCGCGGCGATATCCGGGTCGTGCGTAACGATGACGATTGTCGTGCCGAGTTCCTTGTTCAGGTTGCGGAAGATGTCATAGACGGTGTCGGCGCCGACCGAGTCGAGTTCGCCGGTTGGCTCATCGGCGAGCAGCAGCGGGGGCTGATTCGCGAGCGCCACAGCGATCGAAACCCGCTGCTGCTCGCCCCCCGAGAGCATCTCGGGGCGATGGTGCAGACGGTGCCCCATGAGGACCATTTCGAGCAGGTGGGTGGCACGCTTCCGCGCTTCATCGGCCGGGACGCCATCGAGCACAAGCGGCACCTCGACGTTCTGGACCGTATCCAGGTAGGGCACCAGGTTTCGGCCAGTCTGCTGCCAGACGAAGCCGACCTTCTTCCGCCGATAGCGAACCATGTCGCTCGACGACATCGTCAACAGGTCTTCGCCGCCGACAAAGCAGCGCCCGGCCGATGGGGAGTCGAGGCCGGCGAGGATGTTCAGCAGCGTGCTCTTGCCGGAGCCCGAAGCACCGACGATCGCCATGAACTCGCCCGCCGCTATCTTCAGGTCGAGACCACGCAGGGCGACGACTTCGAGGTTCGAGGTCTTGTATATCTTGAAGAGGTCTTCGCAGCGGATGTAGAGGTCATCGCTCACCGGAGGACCCATCGCGACGGCCAATACAAGAGGTGGGATTCAACCATCAGACTTCCCCGATCCGGAGCGCTTTGTGAACTGCGAGCCGTGAGTAGACCGCTGCGAGTGAGGCGATTGTGCCGATGAAAACGATTGCCAGCAACGCGTAGACCGTGAGGACCGCACTCCAGCTCACCTGCGAGATCAGCGGTGGCACCGGGTCAGCACCCGATTCGGTGACACCGAGGTAGCCGATCATCAGGCGTCCGAGCGGGAAGCCGAGGAACGTCCCGACGACCACCCCTGCCACGATGACGAACATCTGCTCGAAGCTGACAAGGCCCAGTACCTGCCGATTGGTGTAACCCATCGTCCGCAGAATCGCGAACTCGAGCGAACGCGACTGCACCGCGAGCGTGGCATAGACCGCGAACCCAAGCCCCGTGAGTAAGAGCACGGCCGCGAAGGAGAGGAAGAGGATCCCTTCCCAACTCGCTGCAATCAGCGGGTCAGCATCCTGCGCTGCGCGAATATCAACCTTGTCGAACAAGCTTTCCGCCACGACGCCCCCCGCCTCGAGCGCTTCCCGGTTCATGACGCCCGGCCTCGCAGCCGACATCCAGGCGTCGGTCACGTAGGCGCCATCGGCCAGCGCGGGAAGCGCGGAGGCAAGCTCCTGCATCGCCGCGCGGTCGGCGAT
>JBATAT010000036.1:0-11989 GCA_049662005.1 Tepidiformaceae bacterium | reverse complement strand
CCGGCAAGCGCCAGCACAGCCGCATCGAATTCGCCCGCTTCGACCTTGGCGATGCGGGATTCCACATTGCCTCGGATGGGCCGCACGTCGAGATCCGGCCGAAGCTCAAGCACCTGTGCCGTCCGCCGCGGTGAACTCGTCCCGACCGTCGCCCCTGCAGGCAGTCCGCGCAGGCTCGCATGGGAACGGCTGACGAGCGCATCGCGCGGGTCTTCGCGCAGCGGCACCGCGGCAATCACAAGGCCTGCGGGCCGCTTCGTCGGCAGGTCCTTGTAACTGTGGACTGCGAGGTCGGCATCTTCACGCAGAAGTGCATCCTGGATGGCGGAGGTGAACCATCCCGCCTTTTCGCCCTCAGGCAGCGGGGTCGATTGGTCGCGGTCGCCCGCTGTCGTGATGGTCACGAGTTCGACTTGCAGCCCCGGGACGGCCGCTCGAAGCTTCGCGGCAACCAGTTCCGATTGGATCAGTGCGAGCTTGCTGCCGCGGGTCGCGAGCCGGAGTGCACTCATGCGCTGGCCGCCTCGCGAAGTGCGTCGTGCGCGGCTCGCACCGTCGCGTCGATTTCGTTCTCGGTGTGTGCGGCGGAGACGAACCATGTTTCGAACTGCGAAGGTGGCAAAAGAATGTCCCGCCGAAGCATTGCCGCGTGGAATCGCGCGAACGCGTCAGTGTCGGATTCGCGAGCCTCGGCGTAATCGCGCGGTGCGCTACCGCGAAAGAAAAGCGTCATCGCCGATCCCCGCCGTACGACGGTGGCCTTGATCTCCGCGCGTCGGATCGCGGCGACCAGGCCGTTCTCCAGGTGGCGCCCGAGTCCTTCAAGCCGCTCATAGGCGGCTCCCGACGCCAACAGATCCAGCATTGCCGCCCCCGCCGCTGTCACCAGCGGGTTCCCGCTCAGGGTGCCCGCCTGGTAGACAGGCCCGAGTGGCGCCAGCAGATCCATCACTACCGCCCGTCCCCCGAGCGCCCCAACCGGCAAGCCGCCGCCGATGACCTTGCCAAGGCAGACCAGGTCAGCTTCCGGCAGCAACCCGCTCAAGCCGTAGCGGAAGCGGAAGCCAGTGATCACTTCATCCGCGATCAGCAGTGCCCCGTTGGCCTTCGGGACCGTGTTCAGTGCATCGACGAACTCCGTCGTTGGTTCCACGAGGCCCATATTCCCGGCCACCGATTCAACGATGACGGCAGCTGTCTCGTTGGCGTGCCCGTCGAACCACTCCCGCAGGGCGCCAGCGTCGTTGTAAGGGAGGACCGCGGTGAGCGCGGCGATCTCTTCAGGCACGCCGGCAGAATCGCTCAGGCCGAGCGTCGCCACGCCGCTCCCGGCTTTCACGAGAAGGCCGTCGCTATGGCCGTGGTAGCCGCCATCGAACTTCACCAGCACCGGCCGGTTTGTTGCCGCCCGGGCCAGGCGGATGGCCGTCATCGTCGCTTCTGTTCCGGAATTCACGAAGCGGAGCCGCTCCATTCCCGTCGCCGCACGTACGCGCCGCCCCAGTTCGACTTCCCCGGGAGTGAGGGCGCCGAAGGCCGTGCCCTGGCCGGCCGACTTCCGAATCGCTTCGACCACCGGCCCCGGTGCATGCCCCAGGATCAGTGGCCCGAAGGCGCCGATGTAGTCGATGTAGCGTCGGCCTTCCGGGTCGAAGACGAACGGCCCCTCGCCCCGCGCTATCGGTACCGGCCTGCCCCCCACGGAGCGAAACGATCGAACCGGGCTGTTCACCCCGCCCGGGAACAACGTTCGCGCTTCGCTGATGATCTCTTCGTTCGTCATCGCGGCTGGTCCATCTCTTTCAGGAAGTGCTCCCGCAGTTCGTTCCCCGGTTGGTCGAAGGCTGCCCACGCAATGGTAGCGTCTGGCTCGGCCGATGCAGGCCGGCCAGTCTCCCACTGTGCGGCCTCGCGGCAAAATGCCACGAACACGCTACAGGCCTCCGGACACGGGATCTCCTCGTGCGAGCAGCTGGCGTCCGCCCAGACCGGCTTGCGCACGCATTCACCGCAGATCGTCGAAACCGCGAGGCGCCTCCCGGATTCGGAAAGGGAAGCACCCGCTTCGTACCGCCCGCTCTGGCGCGTAAGAACATCCTCCAGCGGTACGACTCGCAGCGTACCCTCCGCGAACTGCCGCTGATGCACGAGCGCCAGGGGGTACACCGCTTCGACCGCTTCCTCAGCCGAGAGGCCGGGCCCGAGCGGCGCGCTCCAGCCTGTCGGCAGCGTTCTCGCACCGGAAAGCGGGCGGTAGCGGCCGTGGTCATCGCTGCGCGTGTGGTTGAAAACCGCCTCACGCGTTCCCGTGATCTCGTGGAGAGGTTCGCCGGGCACACCGACCGCCAACGCGAAAATCTGCAGCTCGCCCAAGGCCCCGGTCATTCCTGCGTTCCGTTCGCGAGCCGTTCGATAACATCAACCACCCGGCGATGGGTGCCGACTGGCGGGGTGTAGCGCACGGTCCGGCCACCCATCCGCGTCTCGGCGCCATCGAGCGCAAGCTCCGCCGGAATCGTCTGGCCGACGTGCCACCCATCCGCGATGAAGAGCGGCACCACCACCACCGTCGGCGCCCGGAAAACACCCAGCAAGTCGCGCATCCCCGGTTCCTGGTCGAGGAAGATGGCGCCGGCTTCGGCGAATCGTCCAGTTTCCCGGACCTGCTCAGCCATCGCGTAGACGTTCTTTTCTGATTCGGACTCTCGCCGCGTTCCATGGCCCAGGACCGCGATGGCATCATCCGCCGTCGCGCCTGCCTCCAGCGCACGCTCGACAATTACGCTGGCGAGCGAAGCATCGGCGCCTATGGGACGGGTGTAGCGAATGCGCTGTTCGCCACGCACCGTGACCGGGCCATCCAGCCGCATTTCGCGCGGGATCACGGTTTTCGTGAAGTAGCCGTTCGAAATAAACACGGGCACCACCACCACCTCCGGATCGTCACAGCCGTCGAGCACGCGCGCGAGTGACGGTTCCTCCTTCCAGAATCCCGTGAGTACCCTCTCGAACAAGGCCCTCCGCCGCAGTTCGCCGGCATGCGCGTGAATGGGTGCGCTCGAGTTCGCATTCAGGTGCGACCCATGGCCGACCAGCACGAGCGTCGTCATTTCGTGCCCGAGCGCTTCTGTGCCAGGCGTTCATCGCGTTCTGTACGAGCACGCTGCAGGGTGGCGCCCCATCCCGGCCCCAACCCTGCCACGATCCGTTCGCGAATTGCCTTCGCCAACCCCGGCGAGGCCCCACCCGTCGAGACGGCGACGCGCAATTCGCCGTCCTGGATGATCGCGGGCGTGAACACCGTGCTCTCGGCCTGGCGATCGGCCACGAGCACCGGGATGTTCGCCGCTCGCGCCAGTTCGCCAATTTGCTGGTTTACGGCACGGTTGTCGGTACAGGCCATGACTATCGCCCAGCGCGTGCTCCCTGCCAGGTCGTTCGCCTCGAATTCGCGTGTCCGAAGGGTGACCAGGGGCAGCTCTCGGATCTTGTCCGCGATTACCGGCGCGATCACAGTGAGGTGGAAACCCCCGCTCGCCATTGTTTGGGCCTTCCGCGTGGCGACTACGCCACCACCAACGATGAGCGCAGGCCCGGCCTCCGGTCGTAACTCAATCAGCACACTCATCGCAGCTGCTCCAGCACTGCCGCCACCAGCCCCGCAATCGACGGCTCGCTCGCGACCGAATCCACCCGCCCGAAGCTCCCCTCGACTGCCGCCGCTGCCTGCGCACCGATCGCGCAAAGCCGCGTCCCAGTTGATAGGGACCCTTCACCCAGCGAAAGCCGAAGAAAACGCGCGGACGAAGCGCTTGCGAACGTGATCGCGTCGGCTGCCACTACTGCTGCAGCATCTCTCTCCGAGAGCGGCATGGGCACTGTCTCGTACACCTGGACCTGTTCGACGTGCCCGCCGCGAGCGCGCAGCGCCCCCGCCAGGCGGTCGTCGCTCAGCGAGCCGGTCGGGAGGAAGATCCGTGCTCCGCTGACGCGCGGAAGCTCTTCTGCCAGCGTCTCGGCGGTTGCCAGCGATGGGACGAAATCCGCTACCACGCCATGTCGTTCAAGTGCCGCAGCCGTGGCCGCACCGACCGCCGCGACCTTCGTGCCGCCAAGGCTTCGCGCATCCCGGCCAGCCGAATGAAGCCGTGCGAAGAACGCATCCACGCCGTTCTGACTCGAAAACACGATCCAGTCCCAGCGCGAACTCACGCGTTCATCGGTTGTGAGGTCGTCGCCCGTGAACCTGATCTCGAGCACGGGCGTTTCGATGACGTTGGCTCCCAGGGCCTCGAGCGATGCCCGTAGCTGGCTTGCCTGCGTTCGTGTTCGCGTTACCACCACCGACCGCCCGGCGAGCGGCCCAGCCTCGCGCCATGCCAGCTCGTCGCCGAGTGCAGCGACCTCCCCGATGACCGTGATGAGCGGCGTCGGCAGTCCGCTGGCCGCAACCTGATCGGCGATTGTCCCGAGGGTCGCTCGCACGCTTTGCTGGTTCGCCAGCGTGCCGTTCGAAATCGCTGCCGCGGGGGTATCGACTGCACGCCCGGCCGCGACCAACTGCACCGCGATTTCGGCAAGCGTCGCCGCGCCCATGAGGACCACGATCGTGTCGATTTTCGCCAGGGCATGCCAGTCTTGTCCTTCCCCAGCGCCGCGGTCGGAACCCGTGATGACGGCGAAACTGCGGGCAACGCCACGGTGCGTCACCGGGATCCCCGCATACGCCGGCACCGCAACCGCCGAACTGATTCCAGGCACCACGCTGAACGCGATACCAGCGGCCCGGCAGGCCAGCGCCTCCTCGCCTCCCCGCCCAAAGACGAACGGATCGCCGCCTTTCAGGCGGACCACACGGCGGCCCTTCTTCGCCTCGTCGATGATCAGCTCGTTGATACTCTCCTGGGTTTTCGAATGCGCACCGGCCCGCTTGCCGACATCGATCAACCGCGCATCCGCCCGGCAATGTCCCAGCACCTCGTGTGAAAGGAGCGCGTCGTACATGACGACATCCGCGTTCGCCAGGGCACGCACGGCTGCCAGCGTCAAGAGGTCAGGGTCGCCAGGCCCCGCCCCAACGAGTGTCACGTGTCCGGCTGCAGTCGGCATGGAAGAGATTGTGGCACGCCCGCTCGCGTCGAGGGCAGCTGCAGCACGATTTTTCGCCCGCAACGGACTCCCTATACTGCAGGAAATGCAAAATGACCTGCCCGCAGGAATCAAATACGAACCGGTAAGCCGCTTCTTCGCCGAAAACGTACCGGGCGGCGATGTTCCGCTGACCTTCTCGCTCATCAGCGGCGGCCGCTCCAACCTCACCTATCGGGTCGAGTCGGCAAACGATACCTGGGTGCTCCGTCGCCCGCCCCTTGGGCACGTCCTTCCAACCGCCCACGACATGGCCCGCGAGTTCAAAGTGCTCTCTGGTGTCGCGAAAGTGAACTACCCCGCGCCGCGACCGATCGCTCTCTGCGAAGACGCATCGATCAACGACTACCCCTTCTACGTCATGGAGTATCGCGAAGGGGTCATCATCGCGGACGATCTCCCGGAAGGGTACGCGGAAACCGAAGACCGCCGCGCCGCGATCAGCAACGCGCTCATCGACACCCTCGTCGAGCTTCATGCCATCGATTACGACGCCGTCGGCCTCGGTGATTTCGGGCGTCCTGATGGCTACGTCGAACGTCAGGTGCGCCGCTGGGCCGAACAATGGAGCCGCTCCGAGACCCGCCCCCTCGCGGAAGTCAACGAACTCATTCTCCGCCTGAAGGCCGCAATCCCGGCGCCCCAGGCGCCGGCCATCGTCCACGGCGATTACCGGCTCGGAAACATGATGCTCGACTCGGAAGACCCGGGACGCGTCGTTGCAGTCCTTGATTGGGAGATGTGCACGCTCGGCGATCCGCTTGCGGACCTTGGGTACACACTCGGCTACTGGGCGGAAGCGGGCGACTCGGCGATCCGGGTTGCAGCGCGCGCTACGGGCTCAGCAACCGCCGCCCCAGGCTTCGCTACGCGCCAACAACTCATCCAGGAATACGGACGTCGCAGCGGTCGTGATGTCTCCCAGATCGAGTTCTACCAGGTCCTCGCCTACTACAAACTCGGCGTCATTACCGAAGGCATCCACGCCCGCTTCCTTGCCGGCGAAACCGTTGGCGAAGGTTTCGAAGGGTATGGCGAACGCACGGAAAACATCATGCGCCTTGCCATGGAAATCGCCGACCAGGCCGCAGATCCACGCCTGCGTGGCATCAGAACCTGATTGGCCGTCCGATTTTCGGAGCACGCTGAAGGGCGGCTGCTTTCTCGAGGAACATCGAGGGAGGAAATCGTCAAAGTCCTCACGAACGGGCTTCCAGACTTGGCCACCTCCGGCAGGTCTGCAAAGTCGATGATCTTCCCCTTTGGCAAGCGCTGGGGTGTTAAAACCTTTGAACAGAAGAAGGTGAAGGTGATCTTCGTGATTGAAGGTGACGACACCCTTGTTATTACCGTGTACGTTTACTACGGAAGCTGGCAATGAAACTGACCTACGACGCGACCAATGACTTGCTCTACATCGCATTCGATGACGAACCCGGCCCGGTTCGAAACGAGGACGCTTCCGACGGCGTCGTCCTCGATATCACGGTCGAAGGGCGCATCGCGGGAATCGAGATCCTCGACGCCTCGAAAGTGCTCGACCTCAAGCGTCTCCTCCCGGTCGAATACGCGATCGCGTCCGCTTAGTGCTGGGTCGCCAGCTCATCCGAACTGCTTAGTGTTGGCCCTGCACCAGGCTCAGAAACTCAGCCCGCGTCACGGCTGATTGCTTAAAATCGCCGCGCATCCCGCTCGTCACCATTCGGCTGCCTGGCTTCTTCACACCGCGCATGGTCATGCAGAGGTGCTCCGCCTCGATCACGACAGCCACGCCATCGGGCTGGAGAACCTCCATAATCGCCTCCGCGATCTGGCTCGTGAGTTGCTCCTGGATCTGCGGTCTTCGTGCGAACCCGTCCACCACCCTTGCGAGCTTGCTCACGCCCACAACCTGCCCATCCGGGATGTAGCCGATGTGCACTTCACCGTGAAACGGCAAGAAGTGGTGTTCGCACATCGAATAAAACGGAATGTTTCGCAGGATCACCATCTCATCGTGGGCGACCTGGAACACTACCTCGAGGTATTTGCGGGGGTCGATCCACAGCCCACCGAAGACCTCGCCGTACATCTCGGCGATGCGGCGTGGAGTCTCCAGCAGCCCTTCGCGCTCCGGATCCTCGCCGATCGCGGCAAGCATCTCAACGACTGCTGTCTCAATGCGGTCCTGGTTCGGGCCCGTTGTTTCCAATGAACACTCCAATGGGACGTTCGGACGATCCTAGCAGCCGTCGGCCACACGTGTGCTATCCCGGGGCGCCCATCGCCCGTGCATCGTACGCTCGCACGAGCGATTTCGGCGCCTGGATGCGCCACGCGTCGATGAGCAATTCCTCAAGTTGCTCGGGTTCGATAGCGGCCAGCCGGACGAGTACGGCCGGGAAGCCGTCGTAGTGTGGTTCGGTGAAAAAGACCGAAGGGACGGCGCTCACGAGGAATCGTTTCGCCTCCTCCCCTGCCACCCGGATCGCGAGCACGTCCGATCGCGGCACTCGCGGTCCTTTCGGCGCCACCCGCTCTTTCCAGGCCCAACACAGCGCTTTCGCTTTGCCCCGGTTCGCCACCGAAACGCCGCAACGGTCGTCCTCGATCGTCGTTTCCGGCAGGCTGCCGGCAATCCGGCCCACATCCTCGAGTGTTGCCATTACTAACGCGCCAGGATCGCCCGCGTCAGGGCGACGAGTTCGGCCGGCGTTTCTGGCCGGTCCTCCTCGCCCGCCCAGTTCCCGATTCCGAGCATCGCCAGCATCGTCGTGCCGACAAGCATCCGAACCGTCGCGTCGAGCGGCAACTCCCGGAACTCGCCCGCCGCGATTCCGCTCTTCACCACGTCCCGGAAACCGGCGTGCAGCCACGCCGACTGCGCCTCGTCCACCTGGTGGTTGCCCGCTCCTACACGGAACGCTGCACTGAGGATCGTCCGGTTGTTCTTCAGGTAGCTCGCGAACGCCTCCACAGCTCGGCAGACACGGTCCATATACGACGTGTCCCTGTCGATGCTTGCGAAGTAACGGTCGAGCGCCTCGTCCCGTTCGGCCCGGAGCACCTCCCGGAGGATCTCCTCCTTCGATTCGAAGTACCCATAGAGGGTACCGACGCCTGTATCGGCGAGCTCGGCGATGTTCTGGATGGCGGTGTCCTCGTAACCACGTTCATGGAAGAGGCTGCTCGCAGCGGAGATAATGGCAGCACGCGTCTTCGCCTTTCGGCGTTCGAGTCGGCCCGGTCCGGGCGGTGAAATCGTAGTCATGAACCCCTCTTCGAATGAGCACACTGGCACGTTCTTCTTCGAACACATCCCAACGGTGCTCGGAATCGAACGAACTCTACCTGAAACTCGGCCCTACAGGCGAATCACCCTCTTTCCTCTTTCCTCTTTCCTCTTTCCTCTTTCCTCTTTCCTCTCTTCTCTTTCCTCTTCCATACTTCCCCCATGCCCAGATACCACATCGCCTCCCGCACGAGCGTCTTCAACGAATCGGTCATCCGCGAAATGACGCGCCTCGCGATGCTCCACGGCGCCATGAATCTCGCCCAGGGTTATCCCGATTTCCCGGCTCCTGAATTCATCAAGCAGGCAGCCGTCGATTCTATCAACGCCGACATCAACCAGTACGCCATCACCTGGGGCTCGCCGAGGCTTCGCCGTGCCATCGCTGATAAGACACGGCGCTTCTACGGGCTCGACCTCGATCCAGACCGCGAAATCACGGTCACCTGTGGCGCCACCGAAGCCATGATGTGCGCGATGCTCGCCGTCGTTGAACCGGGCGACGAAGTCATCGTCTTCGAACCCTTTTACGAGAACTATGTGCCCGATGCCGCGATGAGCGGTGCGAAGCTCGTCTTCGTCACCCTCCGTGGCGAGAACTTCGATTTCGATCCCGCCGAGCTGCGCGCCGCCTTCACGCCGAACACCCGCGCAATCATCGTGAACACGCCAAACAACCCCAGCGGCAAGGTCTTCTCCCGCTCCGAACTGCAAACGATTGCCGCCCTCTGCCAGGAATTCGACACCCTCTGCATCACCGACGAAATTTATGAGCACATCCTCTACGACCACCACGAGCACATCCCGATGGCTACCCTGCCGGGCATGTACGAACGCACGATCACAATTAGCGGGCTCTCGAAGACCTTCAGCGTTACCGGCTGGCGGCTTGGCTACATGCTCGCGCCTCCTGAATTGAGTAACGCCCTCCGAAAGGTGCATGATTTCCTGACCGTCGGGGCGCCGGCACCGCTCCAGGAAGCCGCCGCTATCGCCATGGAACAGGCCGATTCCTACTACCCGGAACTGCGCGCGATGTACGCGCAGAAGCGCGGAATCTTGCTCAACGCCCTCCGCGAATCCGGCTTTCGCTGCCACCAACCCCAGGGCGCCTACTACATCATGGCCGACTTCTCCGACCTTAAATTCCAGGGCGACGATACCGCCTTCGCCCACAACCTCATCCAAAAGGTCGGTGTCGCTCCCGTCCCCGGATCGAGCTTTTACAACGGCTCCGCCGGCAACCACCTCATCCGTTTCACCTTCTCGAAATCCGAAGAAACATTGCAGGAAGCAGCGCGGCGCCTCGGGACGCTCTGACGAACGACAAACGACGAAGGGAACGACAACCGACGAACCGCCCGAACGACGAAGGGAACGACGAAATCCCGAACCCCCTCCCGTCGTTCGAGGTTCGTCGTTCGCAGTTCTCCGCCGTCGTTCGAGGTTCGTCGTTCGCAGTTTCCGCCGTCGTTCGAGGTTCGTCGCTCGCAGCTCTCGCCGTCGTTCGAGGTTCGTCGTTCGCAGTTCTCCCCGTTCGCCCGTTCCCCCCTCCCGTCCTACCCTGATTTCATGACGCGAAACACGCTCCTCCGCCTGTTCCTCGTGGCTGCGCTCCCCGCCACCCTCTTCGTTGCCGCTGCTTGCGGCGGCGATGACGACGATGTCGAAACGCCGACCCAAACGTCTGCACCTTCGACCCAGACCAAAGCGCCCGAACAGACGGCTACAACGAAGCCGGCTTCGGCCACCAGCGGCACAGGAGCCATTACCTTGACGAATCCCACCACCACCGCGAGCGGACTCAAGTACGACGATGTCGTCGTCGGCACCGGCGAGAGCCCCAAGGTGGGCCAGCAGGTGACGGTTCACTACACCGGAACATTCACGGACGGCAAGAAATTCGATAGCTCGAAGGACCGTGGCCAGCCCTTCACGTTCGTGATTGGCCGAGGAAATGTGATCAAAGGCTGGGACGAGGGCGTTCTCACCATGAAGGTGGGCGGAACGCGGAACCTTGAAATCCCGCCCGAACTTGGCTACGGCTCTCGCGACTACCAGTCCATCCCCGGCGGTTCAACGCTCCTTTTCGAGGTCGAGTTACTCGCGGTCAAATAGGTTCTGCAGGGGCTATGCCTTGAGGACAGCCTCTACCTTGTCCATCACAGCGCGTTCCGCGTCGGAAACCTTGTTCCGCCCAAGGAAGCCGCCGGCCGCATTCGCGACTGATGTCGTTCGCCGGATGATCGAGTCCCGCAACTCCGTGCGGCCCTGCTCGTCGAGGCTCTCGATCACACCGCTAACATAGGCACTCCACGTCGCCATCAGCGATTCCGGGGGACGTTCCGCGAGCCAGCTCTCGAGCAGTTCATGTTCGGTGCTCCCCAGTGCGATTCCCGCGGAAGCCGCACCTGCTGCGACGGCTTTGCGTTCCTGTTCTTCGAGCGTCCCATCAGCCCAGGCGACCAGGACCAACGGCGCAAGCGCAACCGCCGCGAGCGTCGCTGGTGTGACCCCATGAGCAAGCAGTTGCTCCACCAGCGCCGGGTCGTTCACCCCAAGGGCCGCGCTCATCTGTACCTCGGCCGTTTCGATCGCCTGAACCGCGCGCATCCTGGCAAGCAGCTCCGCATTCTGCTTTCGGAAGAATTCTTCTTCGAGGGCGTTCCCTCGTTCGGTGAGTTGTCCGTCGTCCAATGCGTTACTCCTTCGAGAGTGTTTCGGGAACTCGATGACACCCAATGTACCAAGCGCGCGGAGGGAAAGCTTTCGACAACATGAGAGATTTCTAAGATTCGCCAAATTCTCCTCTTACCCACCATCCCTAGGTTGATACCTGTCCGGTCCACTAATGCACGAATCCCCCATGACCGGGCAGGAAGAGACAGCTATGAAGAACCAGAAATTGCTCTCGCTCGGTGTGGCCGCCGTTGCGGTTGCTTCCATTGGCGTGGGCAGCCTCCTGTTCAACGGCGGTGGCGATAATTCCGCCTCCGCCCTCGGCTTGAGTGACAGCCAGGTCACCACCATCGCCCAGAACGTCGCGGCGACCCCCGAGGCCGATCGCGACGCCTACCTCCAGAAGATCGCCGACAATCTCGGTGTCGACCTCGCGAAGCTGACGGAAGCCATCGGCAAGGCGAACACCGACACACTCGATGAGAAGGTGGCCGATGGGTCCATCACCCAGGAACGCGCCGATTCGATCCGCGACAAAATCGCCACCGGCGATAATTTCTTCGTCGGTGGCCGTGGTCCGGGTGGCCGTGGCCACGGTGACTTCGGCCACGGTCGCGGCGGCCCCGGGTTCGGGATGGACGAGCCAGCGCTCGCAGCCTTCTTCGGCATCGATGAAGCCACCCTCCGCGCCGAGCTCCAGACGAAGTCCCTCGCGACGGTCGCCACCGAGAACGGGAAGACAGTCGACGAACTGAAGGCCTTCCTGACTTCCGAAGCCCAGGCGAGCCTTGCCGAAAAAGTCGCCGCCGGCGACATGACGCAAGAGCAGGCCGATGCGCGCCTTGCCGAAATGCAAGAGCACCTCGATGACCAGGTCAACATGATCTGCGG
>JBATAT010000035.1:0-5816 GCA_049662005.1 Tepidiformaceae bacterium | reverse complement strand
TACATCCCGGAAAGCCACACCGACGGCGTCTTCGCGATCATCGGCGAGGAACTGGGGCTGATCGCCACGCTCGCGATTCTCTTCCTCTACATGCTCCTCATGTTCCGCGGCTTCCAGGTGGCGCGCCGCGCTCGCGACGACTTCGGCCAGCTGATCGCCACCGGCATCACAACCTGGGTGACCGTCCAGGCGCTCCTCAACATTGGTGGGATCACCCGCACGGTGCCGCTAACCGGCGTGCCGTTGCCGTTCTTGAGCTTCGGTTCGAACGCGCTCGCGGCCATCCTGCTTGCGATGGGCGTGCTGCTCAGCATTTCGCGCTTCGGCACGGATCGGGGCGGCTACCAGGAGAAACACCCCGTCGATCCGCGCCGCGTGGTCCGAAAGAGGCCAGAGTCATGAGGTTGGCGTTGACTAGTGGCGGCACAGGGGGCCATATCATCCCGGCTCTGGCCGTGATGGAGGCCGTGCAGGCGCGCATGGGCGGCGCTGTCGAGGTGTGCTTCTTCGGACCCGAAGACCGGGGCGAGCGAGCGATCGTCGAAGCTGCCAACGTGCGCTTCGTCGCGGTGCCTTCTGCTGCCGTTCGCGGGCGCGGACCGCTGCAACTCGTTCGTGCGGGTTGGCGCCTGCTCCGCGGAACGTTCGCCGCGCTCCGGGCGCTCCGTGCCTTCAAGCCGGATGCTGTCTTCAGCACCGGTGGCTATGGCAGCTTCCCCGGGAGTCTCGCCGCGAAGATCTTGCGGCGGCCGCTGGTCGTCTACCTTCCCGATGTCCACCCCGGGTGGGCGGTGAAAGCAGAACGCATGCTTGCCACGAAGATGACCACGACCACCGCGGCAGCGCTCGACTTCCTCCCCCGCAAGAAGACCGTCGTAACCGGCTACCCGGTGCGGTCCGCGTTCGCTGCGAGCGAGCGTGCCGCCGAGCGACTGAAGTTCGGCGTGGCCCCCAACGACAGCATGGTGGTGGTTGCGGGCGCTACCCAGGGCGCACAGGCCATCAACAACGCTGTGCTGGAAAACCTCGAGTCCCTGGCGGCAGCGGCCATGGTCTTCCACGCGACGGGCAAGGCCGGCCTGGCGGCCGCCCAGGCGGCGAAGGCAGAACTCCCTGGGAAGCTCCAGGAACGGTATCAGCCCGCTGCGTTCCGGGACGACCTGCCCGAGTTGATGATCGCGGCCGACCTCGGTGTCTTCCGCGCGGGCGCTTCGGTCCTCGGCGAGATCCCGGCCGCACAGCTCCCTTCGATCCTTGTCCCCGCCACCTATGCCGGCGGGCACCAGCGCAACAACGCCCGCTGGCTCACACAAGGCGGCGCAGCCATAACCGTCGAGGAGCGGGAACTGGACACGCTGGCCGGCCAGATCTCCGCGGTACTCGGCGATTCCACCCGGCTCGAGGCAATGCGTTCCGCTGCCGCCGCGCTCGCCCGGCCCGATGCGGCCGACGCCATTGCCGCCGTCGTCCTGGAGGTTGCGAAGCCATGACCGAAATCCATGGACCAGTACACCTGATCGGCATCGGCGGGATCCAC
Source organism: Tepidiformaceae bacterium (assembly GCA_049662005.1). Classification (GTDB taxonomy): domain Bacteria; phylum Chloroflexota; class Dehalococcoidia; order Tepidiformales; family Tepidiformaceae; genus Amarobacter. The sequence continues at coordinate 4,279 of JBATAT010000035.1, read as the reverse complement.
ATGTCCGCGATCGGCCAGCTCCTGATGGAGCGAGGGACCGTTGTTTCGGGCAGCGACCTGCGCCCATCGAAGCTCACAGCGAAACTCGAAAGCCTCGGCGCGAAGGTCGCCTACGGACATGCCCGCGAGAACGTCCCGGCCGACACCGCCCTCGTGGTCACGACCGCCGCCGCCGCAGATGACAATCCCGAACTCGTCGTCGCGCGCGAACGCGAAATTCCGATCCTCCTGCGTGCCGAAATGGTCGCGAAGCTGATGGAAGGCAAGCGCGTTGTCGCGGTTTCCGGCGCCCACGGGAAGACCACAACGTCGAGCCTCATCGCCTACATCCTCGTCCTTGCCGGGCGAGAGCCGATGTACCTCCTTGGAGGGGAAAGCCTCGACCTCGGCGGGCATGCCTCCTGGGGACATGGCGACATCTGCGTGGTCGAGGCCGACGAATACAAACGCGCTTTCCACGAGTACACACCGGATATCGCCGTGATTACGAACGTCGAGCCGGATCACCTGGACTACTACGGGACGGCTGAGGCCTACCACCAGGCCTTCGTCGAGTTCGGGCGTAAGGTGAAAGAAGGCGGCGTCATCCTCGCCTGCGCCGACGATCCCGGCGCCCGCCAGGTCTCCGATGAACTCGGCGACGATCCCCTGCGGCACGAAACGTATGGAATCGAGGGGGTTCGCTACTGGCTCGCCCGAAACATCGCGCTCTCGAGCGATGGCGTCGACTTCGAGGTGACCCGCGGTGGCACGCCGGTGGGCTCGCTCCACGCGCCGGTGCCGGGCGAACACTTTGTCCGGAACGCGCTGGCCGCCACGGCAGTCTGCCTCCACCTCGACGTGGCCTTCGAAGCCATCGCCCGCGGCGTCGCCTCGTTCCAGGGCGCGCGCAGGCGGTTCGAGCGCGTCGGTGAGGCTCGCGGTGTACTCGTCATGGACGACTATGCTCATCACCCGACCGAAGTGAAAGCCACGATCGCCGCCGCCATCCGCGCCTTCCCCGAGCGCCGCGTGATCGGCATCTACCAGCCCCACACCTACAGCCGCATCTCCTACCTCTGGGATGAGTGGCTCACCTGCTGGAAAGGCCTCGATGGGCTCGTCGTCCTCGAAACCTACGCGGCCCGCGAGACCCCGCTCCCCGGCCGCTCCGCGAGCGACCTCACTGCCGCCATCCAGGATGTGGCTGCCGTCTACGCGACGGATTTCGACGACGCAGCCCGCAAAGCGGCCGAACTCGCGAAGCCGGGAGACGTGGTCTTCACGATCGGAGCAGGTGACGTGGTCGAGGTCGGTCCGAAGTTGTTGGAGTTGCTGCGATGACTGCCCTCGAATCGCTCGCAACCGTCCTCGCGCCCCTCGGCGAATTGCGCGTCGCGCAGCCGCTCGCGCGACACACCACCTTCGGCATCGGCGGCCCCGCGGACCTCTTCCTGACCGTACGCAGCGCCGAGAACCTCGCAAAAGCGACCAACGCCGCCCACGAAGCCGAAACGCCAATGTTCGTGCTTGGCAGTGGAAGCAACATCCTCGTTGCCGATGCCGGTATCCGCGGCCTCGTGCTCGATAACCGCGCGCGCAGCGAAGCGCATGACGGGCTCACCATTCGGGTCGAGAGCGGCGCGAGCTTCGCCGCATTCGCCCGGAAGATGTGCCGGGCCGGGCTCGAAGGTCTCAGCTGGGCCGTCGGCATACCTGGAACGATCGGCGGCGCCGTCGTGTACAACGCCGGCGCCTATGGCGGCTGCCTCGCCGATGTTCTACGGCGGGTTCGGCTCCAGTTACCGGGCGATGGTGATCAGTGGGTCGACGCGGCCGACCTTGGCCTCGTGTACCGCGGTAGTGCCTTCACGCGCGGGCAGGTCGAAGGCAAGGCCGTCCTCGAAGCCGAACTCGAACTCGCGCCGGGCGATGCCAACGAACTTGTCGCCCGGGCGGCGTCGTTCGATTCCAGGCGTCTGACCGCCCAGCCGCGTGGCCGCAATGCCGGCTCAACCTTCAAGAATCCGCCTGATTCGCCGGCCTGGAAGCTGGTCGAAGCGGTCGGCATGCGCGGTATGCGGCGTGGCGAAGCCGCAATCTCGGAAAAGCACTCCAACTTCTTCGTGAACGAGGGGAATGCGACCGCGGCCGATGTCGCCTGGCTGATCGCTGAGGCCCAGCGCCGCGTCCAGGAGCAGTTCGGGATCAGGCTCGAACGCGAAGTTGAATTCGTGGGGGATTGGTCATGACCAGGCAGCGGGTGGCCATCATCCTCGGCGGGCGTTCGGGTGAACACGAAGTGAGCCTCACCAGCGCCCGCAGCGTCATCGATGCGCTCGACCCTGAGCGCTGGGAAGTGGTGCCGATTGGAATCTCGAAGTCGGGCAACTGGCTTACTCCAAGAGAGACGCAGGCAGACCTCGAGGCGGGGAATCGTGCGTTCGTGACCAACGGCGCGCCCATGCTCAGGGCTTCGGAAGCGCTCGAGGCCCTGGCGAGCTGCGATGTGGCCTTCCCGCTCGTGCACGGCACCAACGGTGAGGATGGCACCCTCCAGGGCTTCCTCGAACTCGCCCGGATGCCGTACGCGGGCGCCGGCGTCGCGGCCAGCGCCATCGGCATGGACAAGGCCCTGATGAAAGCATTGTTCAAAGAATCGGGAATTCCTACCGCACGCTATTCCGTAATCCGATCATGGGAGTATACACTTGCTCCGAATGATTCGATGGCACTGATAGACGAGTCGATTGGGTTCCCTTGTTTTGTCAAGCCAGCCAATGGAGGCTCCTCCGTCGGCGTCTCCCGCGCGCGCTCCCGTGAAGATTTGCCCGAAGCCTTCAAAGCAGCTTTCGCCTACGACGACAAGGTGGTCGTAGAACAGGCTGTGATTGGCCGCGAGGTCGAATGTTCGGTCCTTGGGAACGAATACCCCCAGGCGAGCATCGTTGGCGAAATCGTCCCCGACCGGGAGTTCTACGACTACAACAGCAAGTACGCGGCCGCCTCCACCACCCAGCTCTACATCCCGGCCCCGATTCCCGAAGGCGTCGTCCGCGATATCCAGCGGCTCGCCGTGCGCATGTACCAGGTAATGGGCTGCGAAGGCTACGCGCGCGTCGATTTCTTCCTCACCCCGGCGGACAAGGTATTCGCGAACGAAGTGAACACGATCCCCGGCTTCACCAGCATCAGCATGTATCCAAAGCTCTGGGAGGCTTCGGGGCTGCCCTATACCGCCCTGCTCACCCGCATCCTCGAACTCGCGCTCGCGCGCCACGATCGAAGGAACTCGCGATGATCGTGAAACGTAACCGCCCCCCGAAGCTCTCGAACGTCCGCAAAATCGTGCGGCGCAACCGCCCCGAAGTTGGAGCGGTCATCGGACGCACCATCGTGAAGCGAAATCCCGGCGGCGTTGTCGGTGGACCTCCGCGTGGTCCGCGTGGGCCAAGATTCCGAATGCCGCGCTTCTCGTGGCGTCCCTCGCGCGGGCTGTTCTGGGCGGGCGGTGGCCTGGCAGCCCTCGTCCTCCTCGGCTACGGAGCCTACTGGACCTGGTCTTCGCCCTTCTTCAAGGTTTCGAACATCGAAGTGACCGGCAACGAGCGCATCGCTACCGGCACCGTCGTGGAAGCGACCAGCCTCCTCGGCGAAAGCATGTTCGATGCCGATCTCGCCAGCGCCCAGCGTGCACTCTACGCGCAGCCCCTGGTGAACTCGGTGACCATCGAGCGGCAGTGGCCCCACACCATCAAGATTGCCGTCGTCGAACGCAAACCCTGGGGCACATGGGAACAATCCGATGTCCGCTACACCATCGACCGCGAGGGTGTGGTGCTCGGCACAAGCCCCGCCCCACAGGGTTCGCCAGTCATCAAGAGTTCCGAGCCGGGCAACCGAATCGTCGGTGACCGTGTGGACTACCAGGCCGTCGACGCCGCCGCAGAGATTTACGAGAAACTCCCCCGGCAACTGGGCACCACCGTCAAAGAAGTCGCCTTCATCACGGGCAAGGGCGTCCAGGTCACAACGGCGAACGACCAGACAGCGCTCTTCGGAGACTCATCCTCGATCGCCTACAAGCTTTCCGTCTGGGCAGCGCTCCAATCAGAGGCACAGGCCCAGCGAATCAACTACACAACAATCGACCTGCGCTACGGCAACCGCCCGGTGCTGCAGTAAGGAGAATGCACATGAAACGTCGCGGCACAATCGCAGCAATCGATGTCGGTTCCACCAAAGTCTCCGTCATCGTGGGCGATGTTGGTGACCAGGGCGAGACCCGCATCCTCGGCGT
>JBATAT010000034.1:0-4133 GCA_049662005.1 Tepidiformaceae bacterium | reverse complement strand
CAAACCACGGAAGTCGGGCGCGGATTCACCCGAAAGGTGGATTTGCAAAGGCTTCGCCGAGCGCACTATCGAAACCGTGCATCGACCATCCGCAAGGCCGGAGAGAAAGGAGCACCACTAATGACCGTCCGCCAGGTTGGGTATGTATCGTTTCCGGCCGCAGAACGCGGCGGTGTCTCCTTTCCGCGGGGCCTGTTCACCTCGGCACGAGCATTCTCACGGGATTTCGGCATCGTGCTCGGCGTAATCGCGGTCTACTTCCTTCTTCGCGGTGCGGCTCCGGATCGCCTCGCGCTTTCGGTCGATGTGACCAGGCACCTCGTCGGGCTCGAACGTGGGGCCGGCGTGTTCTGGGAACCACAGATCCAGGAGTGGTCGATTCGGTGGTGGGCGGTCAAGGAGTTCGCGAACTTTGTCTACGCCTATATGCACTTCCCGGTTCTGATCGTGGTTGGGGCATGGCTCTGGCACCGTGACCGCACGGCGTTCCGTTTCATGCGGAACGTGATGTTCATCTCGATGGTCATCGGGCTGTTCTTCTACTGGTTGGTCCCGGCGGCGCCACCCCGGCTGATGGCGGCGAACGGCTACAACCTTGGGTTTGTCGATACCGTGTTCGGTGGCAACACCCACGTGAGTTACGCCCAGCCGTCGCTCATCCTGAACGAGTACGCGGCCATCCCGAGCTTCCACTTCGGCTGGATCGCGATGGCCTCCGCCGCCACCTGGGTGAACACGCGAAGCCGGACGCTTCGTGTCGCCGCGGTTGCGCTGACCGTGGTGATGACGTGGGCGATCGTGGCAAGCGCGAACCACCTCTTCATCGATATGGCACTCGGCGGGCTGGTAATCGCGCTCAGCTGGCAGATCGCGCGGTGGCTGGAACGCCGCCACAACGGGTTGCGCGAGCCGCTCGCGATGCGGGCACGGGATGAGGCCGAAGAGGCGGCGTAGGGGGTCGGCGGGGCGCCGCCGTGGAGGCCGCTGGCTGTAGTTAGATGCCTTTGAGTTCGACCGGCCTGCCCGTCCAGGGTTGGATCGAGCCGATGGTGAGCGCCTCGGGGATCGCCGCGCGAACTTCGTCAGCGTCTTCGGCGGCAACCATGAGGACGAGGCCGATGCCCATATTGAAGACTTCGTACATCTCTTCGTTGGAGATTTCCCCGCGCTGCTGGATGAGTTGGAAGACCGGCAGCACCGGCCATGCGCCGGTATCGAACGAAGCCGTCACAGCTTCGGGCAGGATGCGTGGGACGTTTTCGGTGTAGCCGCCACCGGTGATGTGGGCCATTCCGTGGACCTTATCCAGCACTGGACCGACCTGCTTGTAGTAGGGACGGTGGGTTTCGAGGAGGACTTCCTCGATCGAGCGGCCTCCGAGGATGGCGGGGCGCTCGGCGATCCGCTGCCGGGTTTCATCCATCGTCTCGCCATTGCAGATGTTCAGCGCGGGGCGGGCGAGCGAAAAGCCATTCGTGTGGAGGCCGGAACTCGGGATGCCGAGGAGGATATCGCCGACGGCGACCTTCGAGCCATCAATGATCCTGTCGCGTTCGACAACGCCGACAATGAAGCCAGCGAGGTCGAACTCACCCGGCTGGTAAATGTCCGGCATGTCGGCGGTTTCGCCACCAAGGAGCGCAGTGTTCACCTCGGCACAGGCCCGGGCGACGCCTTCGACAAGGCTGTGCTTCTGTTCATTGGTAAGCGCGTTGCCGGCGATGTAATCGAGGAAGAACAGCGGCTCGGCGCCGCACGCCATGATGTCGTTGACGCTGTGGCCGAGGATATCGAACCCACAGAGGTCGAGCCGGTTGGCGGCCAGGTGCAGTTTCACCTTGGTGCCGATGCCATCGGCGCTGGCGGAGAGCACCGGATCGCGGTACTTGTCGCCGAGGCGAAAGAGGCCGGAGAACGGGCCGGCATCACTGAGCACTTCTGGACGGCGGGCCTGGGCGAGGATCCCGGGCAGGGTCCTGGCGAACTTGGATCGCGTTGCGAGGTCGACTCCGGCGGCGGCGTACTGGCGAGGTTGGGTCACAAGTGGAGTGTAAACGGGAACGGGGAACGGGGAACGGGGAGTGCCGGGCGCTGTCGAACTCCGGACACAACCCGACCCGCGGCCACGACATTACTGTTTCAGCAAGTAGAACTTGAAGAAGTCGTTCTCTATGGGGAGGGTTTCGACGGCGGAGAAGCCCGCTTCGTGCGCATAGCCTTCGAGGATCGGCGTGCGCAGGACTGTGCCGGTAGCGGCCGAAGGATATTCAGCGCGTCCATTGGGAAGACACGCAGTCACACTCCAGCCGTACATGAACCGCTCGACATCTTCCGGTTCGCCGGTAAACGTGTTCGCGACCCGCTCATCCATGACAAGAACCGTGCCATGCTCTCCAGCGAGCTTTCTCATCGATGCGAGGACAGCCACCGGGTTGGACATGTCGTGGATGCACTCGAAGGCGCAAACGAGGTCGAACTGTTGGCCCAGCGCGGCCGCCTCGGCACCGTCGATGCCGTGAAAACGAATGCGTTTCGAGAGTCCGGCCTCCGCTGCGTTCTGTGTCGCGATCCGCACGGATTCGGCGTCGGGGTCGAAACCCTCGACTGTAATCCCGGGGTATGCCCTTGCGATGCCAATCGCGGCCCACCCGCCGCCGAAGCCGACTTCAGCGACACGTGCACCCGGCCGCGACAATGAGGCGTGAATCTCCGGGATCGAAGACAGATATTCCTGCCCGAGCTGGTGAATGAACATCGGGCGGTTGAGTTCGGACTGGCCCTCGATAATGTCGAGGCCATACTCCTCCCAGCCGATACCATCGCCCGTGCCGAAGGCGGAGACCAGCGACGGCAGCTTACCTGCGGCGGCAACGATCATGCGGCTCAACGGCGCGAAGTAATTCGGATCGTCCCGGTCGGCGAGCACGGCCGCGTGGGCGGCGGGCAGAGTGAAGCGTCCGTCGCAGTATTCGAGGATCCCGGTGATCGCTTGTTGTTCAAGCCATTCCCGAGCGTACCGTTCATCGACGCTGCCGATTTCGGCGAGTTCCGTGGCGTTACGTGGCCGTCCATCGGCCATCGCTCGATAGAGCCCGAGGCGCTCGCCCAGGTAAATCGTGAAGATATCGAACGAGGCATTCGCGGCGCCAAAAAGCCTGACGATGAGAGCTTCGCTCGTGGGGGTCGGGGCGGTCATCGTGGTCAAGGAAGTGTCTCCTGGGTAGGGTAGACACTCGATGGTGATGGCCAACTCAAGCGGGAAGGCATGAACCACGTCACACTAGCCGCAAATCGGGCGGATTCAGGTTCAATTTAGCGAAAGAGGCGCGACAAGGAGAGTTCGAACCCGGGGGCGGCAAAACCTGCATCGGCACTCGTGAGCACAGCATCGATGCCGTGGGTGTGCGCATCGCCGTTGGGCTGATGAACCGTGACCGTCTTCAACGGCGGACGAACGACCCACACGCGAGCGGAGCCAGCACGCAGGTATTCGTTCACCTTTTCCGAAAGCTCGGTGTCCGTATCGCCCGGGGACGTGACTTCGACGGCGAGGGTCGGGGCGCCCCGGACGAAGCCATCGTCCGTTTCGTCGAGCGATTCAGGTTCGCCGGCAATGAAGCAGACATCGGGGGCACGAACGCGGAGATCATCGAGGGGGAGATGAAAGCCTATCTCAACGCCGACGGCACCCAGATCACGCGCTTCGGCAAAAGCGTCGAGGGCAGAGAATATCCGGCCCTGGACGATCCCGTGGGTTTTACCAACCGGCGACATCATGACGAGCCTCCCATCGACAAGCTCGACCTTGCCGCCTTCCCGGGGTTCGGGCAGGCGTTCGAACTCTTCGACGGTGTAAAGCCGCTCGGCGGTCGTTGTCATACGCAAATCGTAGCATGCGGGGATGGCGTCAACCGTAAGAGTCCGGCGCATGCCGATCGCACGTATTAGCGAAAGAGGCGCGACAACGAGAGTTGGAACCCCGGCGCTGAGAAGCCTGCTTCGGCACTCGTGAGCACAGCATCGATGCCGTGGGTGTGCGAATCGCCGTTGGGCTGATGAACCGTGACCGTCTTCAACGGCGGGCGAACGACCCACACGCGAGCCGAGCCAGCACGCAGGTATTCATCGACCTT
>JBATAT010000033.1:0-4538 GCA_049662005.1 Tepidiformaceae bacterium | reverse complement strand
ACGCCGGCTCCCTCCCCTGCATGCCTGCCCGCCACGATATCCTCTGCGGTGCGCTCGATTTCCTCTGGCGGCCATGGGGCTCGATCGAAATCTGGGAGGATGCGATCACACGCCACCTCCACAACGCCGGCGTTACCTCCCAGCTGATCTCCGATCACCCCCATCTGTTCGAAATGGGCGGCGAAAACTACCACACCGATTTCAATGCCTGGGACTACCAGCGCGGCCACGAAGGCGACCTCTGGAAAACCCGCCCGGACCCCACCTGGATGGGAGCGCCCGGGTTCGGCCGCCCGTGGATGCCCTACGATGACTCACGCGGGTATTTTCGCGATGAAGCCGACTTCCCCGGCCCGAAGACCATGTCCGCCGCCGCAAAATGGGTCGACGACAACGCCGGCTTCCATGATCGCTTCTTCCTCTTCGTCGACGAGTTCGATCCGCACGAACCTTTTGACACCCCGGAGCCGTACGCAAAGCTCTACGACGACACATGGGAGGGTGCCCACCTCATCTGGCCCCCTTATCACGCTGCCGCAGTGCGAAAGGGTGTCCTCACCGAACGCCAGGCCTTCCAGGTGCGCGCTCAGTACGGCGGAAAGCTCACCATGATCGACCACTGGTTCGGCAAGGTCATGGAATCGCTCGAACGGAATGGCGTCCTCGATGACACCGCTGTCATCGTCTGCACCGACCATGGGCACTACCTCGGCGAACGCGACATCTGGGGCAAGCCCGCCGTGCCGATCTACGAACCACTCGGCCACATCCCCCTGATGGTTCGCTGGCCGGGCATCGAACCGAAGGTGAGTACTGCGCTCACAACGAGCGTCGACATCTTCGCAACACTCTGCGACCTCTTCGGCGTCACCCCCGAACACCGCACGCACGGCAAGTCCCTCATCCCGCTCGTCACCGGCCATGCCACTGCGATTCGCGAATGGGCGTTGCTTGGCGTCTGGGGCCGCGAGGTTCACCTCGTCGACGATGAGGCGAAATACGCGCGCGCCCCGGAGAACGGCAACTTTCCGATTTCGATGTGGAGCAACCGCTGGTCGACCATGCCGGTCCACATCCCCAACCCCCCGCCGAACCTCCCAAAACCCGATGAGCGGGCCTTTCTCGATCGGATGCCCGGTACCCGGATCCCGGTGATCCGCCAACCATTCCAGCCCGGCGACATGCTCCCACACTGGGCGGCCACCCGGTTCACCGGCAACCACCTCTTTCGTCCCGGCGAGGACCCCGAGGAAGAGGACAATCTCACCGGCCGGCCGCTGGAGCGCGAGATGGCTGACAAACTCCGCCAGGCGCTGCTTTCGCTCGAAGCTCCCGACGATCAGTTTGTGCGGCTCGGCCTTACCCGACCCTCGCGCATGACAGGCGTCGAACCTACCCCAGCGCTGAAACGATCTGCTCTGGCGCTCCTTCACGACTCACAGAAAGCGCTCGCAGGTTCCGGTCCCTCCAGCCAATGCCCATGTTCGCAGCCATCGCCCGCAGGCTCTCCGCTACCATCGCCCCGCCAACGTCGCCGTAAAGCGCCCCATCGATCACCACGATGAGCGCGCCACCGCCGCCGCGTTCGATGACCCGGGCGAAGGCAAGTACGCTCATGAGAGGCGCCGTCACTCCCTCCCGAACGAAAACATCCCACTCGTCCCGCGAGAGCTCATCGGCGGGGACTCGCGGGATCGGCCCTGCCGCTACGATCACCGCATCGCAACGGCGAAGCCGGTCGACTACTTCCGCCGCGAACGCAGCCGCCTCCGCCGGGTCAGCGGCATCGATCACCGAGTTCATTTGTTCGCGTCCGATCGCCCAGACTTCGTTCGCGATCGAGGCTGTCGAGAACTCCTCATCCTTGGCCTTCGAAATGGTGCCGAGAGCGAGGTCCGCGCCGGCCTCGGCCAGCGCCACGGCGATCGCGCGGTCGTCTTCGCCCCCGCGGCAGATGAGTGCAACAACCTTTCCGGTGAGATCCGTCATCAATCGAAAAACACCAGGAGCATCGGTACCACGAGCGAAGCCACCACCAGGAGGGCCACCCCTGCGACGATCGCATTCCAGTTGCGGCTCCTCATCCGGCCCGAGTAATACGCCTGCTCCCAGGTGCCATCCATCAGGTCGAGGTCGCGTTCATCCGGCCCAAGGTCCAGTTCCCCTGGCCCGGGCGCCAGTTCCCCGCTGTTCTCTTCTAGTTCGTCTTCGTCGAATATCCGGAATCCCATTGCCTCGATCTTAGCGCACGACCTTCGCACGTTCGCCGTCGTCGTCCCGATCCCAGAGATCCCACTCGAGGCCCCTCGGGAAATCGAATCCACCGATTCCGAACGACAGCGCTGTAAGCAAGAACGCGAACACGCTCAGCCACGCGAGGTTTTCGCCAAAGATGAGCACCAGGGCCCCGGCTGCGCCCCACCACACGATGGCGGCGATGCCACGCGAAAACGGGTGGTGACTATTCGCGACAGCCCCCGCTGTCACAAACGCGAACACGCACATCCAGGCGGTCCCATCCCCGCGGACCGCTACCGAAAGGCCAACCGCCAGCCAGGCCACCAGGATCCCAACGCCCAACAACCAGGCGTCACGCCTCATCGTGCTGAACACCACCGTTGCAGTGCTCACAAAGGCGAAGATGCTCACCCAGGCAGCGTCGCTCGTGCTTCCTGCCGCGAAACCCACGCCGGCCCAGATCCCTGCAATGGCGATAAGCCTCGAGATTCCCAGCCGCCGCCATGCCGAAGTACCGACGGTTGCCGTCGCCAGGCCAGCGAAAATCAACAGCCACCACCCGTCGGGTTCGAGGATGACGGCGACGATGCTGCCAATCCAAATCGCCAGGATGGAAAGGACCGAGGAAGCCTTGAGCGTCAAACCAGCCTGCCATCCGCGTCTCGGATTTCTGGGCCGTTCACGCGTGCCCGCCCATCTCCGAATTTCGCGTCTCGCCAGTGTAGTGCAGCCTTCAGTCCCTCTTCTCCTGCTCGTCGCCCAAATTCCCGCACACTCGGCGCCAGGTGGGCGCGCGCATCGTTCTCCGATCCGAACCGCTGCATCGTTCGCGCTCCCATCAGTTCGAGGGCCACGTTCACAATGCGTTTGTTCGCCGAAAGCAACTCCGTGTCGATCATTACCATCCGGTCAACGAGTCCCTCTACTTCGCCCGCAAGGTTCGCCAGTGGTACCGATTTCAATACGAGGCCGATTTGCTGCGCCTCGGCTCCCGTGACGGTGTCGCCAGTAAGGAAGAGCCGCTTCGCCCACTGTGGGCCGCAGTGGTAGACCCACATCTGGTTCGGCAACGACCCCATCGCGCGCGCTGGAGGAAACCCGATGGTCGCATCGTCCGCGGCGATGATGATGTCGCAAAGCAAAGCGATATCTGTCCCGCCTGCCAAACAATAGCCGTGCACCTGTGCGATCACCGGCTTGTGCATGTCGAAGATCGCCATCCGCAGCCGCTGCGCCCTTTCAAGTTGCCATGCGTCGTCGTCGAACGATGCGCGCCCGCGGTAGACCGCCGTGTAACCGTCCTGTTCGCCCGCCTCGGGTGGGCCAGTTTCGCCCGGCCTGCGACGCGACATCGGCGTCAGGTCGTACCCGGCGCTGAACGCCCGCCCGTTCCCCCGGAGGATGACGGCATGAACGTTCTGGTCGTTATCGGCGTCCCAGAGCGCGTCGTTCAATTCCGTCTGCAGTTCGAACGAAAGCGCATTCAGCTTTTCCGGCCGGTTCAACGTGATTCGCGCTCGCCCGTGCTCCACCTCATAGAGGATTGTCTTGTAGTCGGACATGAAAGACCTCCGTTTGCGGGCGCATTCTAGCGGGTGAAACTCGACGCCGGGAAAGATCTCGGAACAGGGGGAGGGAAATTCCTCGCTCCGGTTCTTACAATCTTCCGGTGGCGACTGTAGGACGGCCTCGTGCAGATGACGTGCTCACCCCAAGCGAGTGGCAGGTTGTCCATATGGTGCGCCACGGCATGACCAATCGCCGGATAGCGTCGCAGCGTGGAACTACGCTCGATGCGGTGAAGTTCCACCTCGAGAACATCCGCGCCAAGCTCGACCTCCCGGACCGCAGATCCATTCGCCAGTGGAAGGGTATTCCACGCCACCACCCACTTGGGAGCAGCAATATGACGGCTACAACCACTCCGATGGCGCTTGGGCGCCTCGGCCAGGTTTCGTACACAGTGAAGCATCTTGAGCCGGTAGTAACTTTCCTCCGCGACACGCTGGGAATGACGCACCTGTTCACGGCTGGGCAACTGGCATTCTTCGATTGCGCCGGCACTCGCCTGATGGTCGATGCACTCCCCGAGGCCCAGGGCAATGGCAATGCCGTCCTCTACTTCGCCGTGGGCGATATCCACGGTTCGGTCGCCGCGTTGCGCGACAAAGGCGTTGCCTTCGAGGGCGAACCCCACCGCATCTTCACCCACCCCGATGGCACCGAGGAGTGGATGGCGTTCTTCCGCGATCCAGAATCCAACGTGCTGGCCCTGATGAGCCAGGTGAAGCCCTGATGCT
>JBATAT010000032.1:0-9062 GCA_049662005.1 Tepidiformaceae bacterium | reverse complement strand
ATCACAAGAACAGTCACTACCCTCGCGATAGCCTCATCGACCTCGCCGAGGATTGCCCAGACGATGAACGTCGTCACTCCCGATGCGATTGCAATGTAGAACAGCGCTGCCGCCGCTCTATCGGCGATCGACTGTGCCCGGGAGCGCGACTGCTGTGCCTGGTCGACCATTCGTTGGATGCCTGCCAGGGCGGTCTCGTCGCCGACAGCCTCGATCTGCACGCGAACAGAAGCACCGAGCGCGACCGTACCGGCGGCCACTCGCTCGTTCTCTGAGCGGACCACCGGGCGGGATTCGCCAGTCAGCATCGACTCGTCGAACTCGGCCTGGCCGGTGGCGACGATGCCGTCAGCTGGGACCCGCGCGCCCGGCCGTACGAGGACGACATCGCCCTTGCGAAGCTCAGTGATCGCCACCATCCGAGTCGAGTCGCCATCGACCAGCTCAGCATCGTCGGGCAACAACTCTGCGAGTGCGGCGAGAGCGCCGCGAGTCTGGCCGAGCGCTCGCATCTCCTGCCAGTGGCCGAGCAACATCACGGTCACAAGGGCGGCCAGTTCCCACCAGAAGTCGAGGTCGAGCAACCCGAATTCGTTCGCTACCGAAGCTACGAAGGCAACGCTGATAGCGAGCGAGATCAGGAGCATCATGCCGGGCGCACGGTCGCGTATCTCGTCCCAGCCACCCTTGAGGAAGACGCGCCCGCCATAAATGAAGATGACCGTTCCCAGCACAGGGGCGACGAACTCGTGTCCGGGGACCGCATCCAGCGAGTATCCGAACCAGTCCTGGACCATCTGGCTGAAGGCCACCGTCGGGACGGTCAGGACAAGCGAGAGCCAGAACAGCCGCCGGAAGGCCTCGGGATCGTGCCCGGCGTGCTTGTCGTGGCCGCCGTCATGGCCATCGCCGTGTCCACCCTCGCTCGCTCCCGCCGGATGCTGCATCTGCGCTTCGGCAGTGGCCGGCGAACCGGCGTGGGGCGCGGCGTGGCCCTGGTGGTCACGGCCGTCGCCGGTCATCCAGCTGTCTCTCTCTGTTCGCGCACCTTCGAGTGTCGTTCATTGCTCATTGACCCACGCCTTCAAGACCGATTGGGTGTCACCGCAACAGCTGCCGCGTGTATTCCACTCTACCGCAGGGCGTCCAGCCGCTTGCCCCATGCCGACGCTTTTGTCCGGGTCCGAAGGGAAAGCGAGTAAACCTTCGGAGACCGCGCGTTTTGCGTCTTACTTCAAGAGGCCGTCGAGCAGCTTCTTCCACCCGGCGAAGTCCACCGGCGCCGGGGTAACTTCGCCATTGATGACGAACGAGGGCGTTCCCGGAAGGGCGAGGTCGTCCGCCTTGTGCAGGTCGTCCTGGACGGTGTTCAGGGCTTCATCCCCCTGGGTGCAGGTGTCGAAGGTCGCCGTATCGAGGCCTACACCGGTCGCGATCGCTTTCAACCCCGCAGCCGAGAACGCTTCGTTCAGGGACGGCCCGGCCTGTTCATTCGCTTCCGCCTGGGCGATGAAGAGGGCACGGTGATAGGCCCAGAACTTGTCCTGTTGGGCGGCGCATTCGGCGGCGATCGCGGCCCCGGCCGTTAGCTGGTGAAGCGGAAAGTACTTGTACTCGAACGCCACCTTCCCGGTAGCCACGTAGTCTTCAAGGATGCGCGGCTCGATGTTCGCCGTGAAATCGAGGCAGTGCGAGCAGCCGAAATCTTCGTAGGCCTGGATGACGACCGGGGCATCGGCCCGGCCGATACGGCGGCCCTCGGCGAGGGACTCGGGGATGGCCGCCGCGTTGATCTTCTTCGCGGTTTCGCTCGTCGGGCTGGCGGTGCCCTTAACACCAACGATCGCAGATGCAGACGGCGAAGCGCCGGCGCCACCGTCGTCATCGTCGCCGCCACACGCGGTCGCGAAGATTGTTGCCAGGCAGAGCGCAGCGAGCAGAACAACGAAACGCCCACGGCGCACAGAGCGGATTGCTTCGAACAAGGACCACCTACCCGTTGAGGAAATCGTTAACGTGCTTCATGAAGACATCGAACTGGTCGTGGTGGACCCAGTGGCCGGCATCGGCCACCTCCACCGATCGGTAGTCGTGGAACGAACTCATATCCACGGTGCCCTGGCGATTTCCCCAGCTCTCCTTGCCCCAGATGATGAGCATCGGGCAGCGAATCTGGTTCCAGAGGTCGCGGGCGTCTTCCATGTTGAATTCGTAGGGCGAACCGGCGTGGGTGTAGTTATCGAACTTCCACGTGTAACCATCATCCACCTTGCGGACGCCCTTTTCGGTCAGGTGGCGTGCCAGCTCAGGCGTGAGGTGGCGGTTGGCTTCGATCATCCGATCGGTCGCGTCGTCGATCGAGGGGTAGATATGGAGGCTCCGGCCCTCAAGCTTCTGCATGCTTTCGATCCAGTGGCGCATGCGAACGTGTGCCGGGCGCCGTTCACGGGTCCAGCCAAGGCCGCCCAGCCCTTCGATGGTAACGACCTTGCTTACCTTCTCGGGGAAGGTGCCTGCGTACTGCAGGATGACGCCCCCACCAAGCGAGTGGCCGATGACCGTATACGGGCCACGGTCGATTGCCTCGCCGAGGGCATGAATATCGAGCGCGTAATCGATGATCGAGTAGTTCCCGCCGACGGCCCAGCCGGAATCGCCGTGGCCGCGCAAATCCGGCGCGTAGATGCAGTAGCGGTCCATCAGCGCTTCTGCGACCCGGTCCCAGGAACGCGCGTGGTCACGCGTGCCATGAACGAGAATAAGTGGTGGCTTCGCCTCGTCGCCCCAGACGACGTAGTGCATTTCGAGGCGCTGGGAAGTATAGAAACGTGATTGCGGCTCCATAGAGCACACAGGGTACATGTTCGCGCGCCAACACAGGCACGGCGCCGGAGATATGCGGCCTATGCGGGAATTCCCTCATAGGCGACCATGGGCACGCGGACGAAACTCAAAGGAATGGCGGGGGAGAGCGATCGCATGGACTCTGCTGAACGATTTTCCGATGCACACCGCGATCTTCTCTTCGAACTCTCGCTCCTGATCAGTGAGCGCCGGGGCGTGGAGGAGATCTACGCGGCGTTTGCCCGGCACATCCGGGCGGGCATCACCTTCGATTTCACTTCACTCTTCGTCGTAACAGCGAACCCGGAATACCTCCGTTCGGTCGGCCATCACCCGTATAGCCATGAACCAACCGCCGCCGGCACGATGCACCCGACGGCCGACCTGTTCCCGGACCAGCTGAAAGACTTCAGCGAGGGCAGCGAGTTCATTCCCCGTTTCGTTGATGTGGGTTCGGCCCAGGAGATGGCGAAGAACGGTCTCGAACGTGGCTGGATCATCGGGCTCGAGGCGGATGGCGAGTTCTACGGAATGCTGACCGTTGCCAAGGAGACGAAAGGACACTTCCCAGACGACCATATCCGGTTCCTGAAAACGGCCGCACGTCTGTTGGCCACAGCCGTCCGCCAGGACCTGGAGCTCGAGCGTGCGCGCCTCGATGCGGCGCGCGCCCGCGCAGCGCGTGAACTCATTTTTGCGCTCCAGGCGAACGAGTCGCTCGAGGCAATCTTCGAGCGCATCCCCGTCCTCCTTGGTGCGGTCCTGGAAGCCGACTACATGGGACTGCTCGTACCGAAGGGTGAAGTCTTCACGGTTGCAGCGGAGGTTCCCACTGGAATTTATGGCGGCATCGATTCGGGTGCGAGCGGCTCCAGGACATTCTGGGAATTGGCGCGAAACGGCGACTTCGTCCAGTTCCTTGCCTCCGGCGAGCATGCGGAGCCGCTTCTCGCGGCTGGCTTAGAGCGAACCTGCCTCGCCTTCCTCTACGAAAACGATGAACCGGCCGGGGCACTAATCCTGGCACGCAAGGGCATGCAGCGGTTCGATCCGGAAGAAGAGGCGTTCATCTCGCTGCTGGCCTCGGCACTTTCGCAGGCGCTTGCCAACCTCCGAACCACCGAAGCAAAGGCGGCCGAAGCACAGCGCAGCCAGGTCTTATCCGAACTGGCGATCTTGCTCCAGGGCGGGGACGAGATCGCAACCCATTTCGAACGGCTCTCCTCCCTTCTGCTGCAGGGCGTCGGGTTCGACTTCATCCTGGTAAGCACACACGACCCTGTCACCGGCGCGTTCACGCGCAACCTCTCTCACGAACTACTGGAGGATGGCGCCCCGGTTCCTTTCGAATCCCGCCTGATGGAGCGCATGGCGGCGACCGGCACGGTTTCGGCCGAGTACTCGACGGCGGGAAACCGCAACCGGGTCGCCCGGGCGATGCAAACCGCAGGGTTCCAGCGCGGCGCCACGGCCCTCATCATTGGTACGGACGGGCACGAGGGGCTCCTGACGATCGGCCGGCGGGACGATGTCCCCTTCACCGCCGCGGAAACAGGGTTCATCGAGCTCGTTGCGACGCTCCTGGGCCAGGCGGCAACAAACACTTCGAAAGCGCGGGCGCGCGAGGCTGCGGCCTTCCGCGATCGCGTGTTGCGTGAACTTGGCTTGCTCTTGAACAACGGCCAGCCGCTTGATGCCCATTTCCAGCGCCTGCGTGAACTCTTGCGCGGGGGCGTGGGCTTCGACTTCTTCGCAATCTCCGTACGGGTGAGCGGGAGCAACACGCTTCGGCCGATGAACTCCGAGCCGCTCCCCGGTGAAGCCGAGGACACCGCACCCGTCGATGCGGCCGCGATCGATACCGTCCTCGCAACTGGTGGCTTCAGCGTGCAATACGGCGAAGAGGGCGTGAGCAGCGGTGCACGCGGCGGCATTTTCAGACTCGGAATGACCCGCGCAGCAACCTTCGTCCTCACGACTGGGGGCGAACCAGAAGGGCTACTCACCGTGGCCCGGCGGGGGGACACGCCCTTCACCGCCGAAGAGATGCACTTCTTCGAGGTGGTTGCTGCGTTGTTGGCCCATGCCGCTGCAAACGAACGGCGGCTGGCCGAGACGATTGCCGAAGCAGAAGACCAGGCGATCATCGCTCACGTTGCTTCCGCCGTCGCGCGAGAATCCAATGTTGCTGGCATCATCCAGAGCCTCCGTGCAACCTTCCGGTTCGTGCCAGCGCCGTTCATGAACTTCGGCTTCCTCGAAGGTGACCACCTGGTCTTTCCAGGCGACAGCCGTGCGCCCGTCCGGTTGCCTGTCGGCGCGGATTTCCAGTCCGCACTCGATCTGGGACAAAAGACGGTGAGCAGAACCGCCGAACGGCCGGGAACTCCCCAGGCACAGCTCGAAGTCGAACGTATCGGGATGCGCTCGCACATCCTCACGCGGGCGCTCTCCGCGGGTACGCCGGTCGGCGTCCTGGTGGTTGGATCGCGTGATCCATCGTTCAAACCATCAGCTCGGGAAGAGCGGCTTTGCATGCTCATCGCCGACATCCTCGGCCCGGCGATGGCAAACGCCCGCGCGGCCGAATACCAGGCGCGCGAAGCGATAGACCAGGCGATCCTGGCGGAGGCAGCCTCCGCCGTGGCCAGCCAGAGCGACCCATGGGAGGTGGTCCAGAGCCTCTGCGAGGCAGTAGGACGATTCATCCCCGAGCCGTCGGTGCGCTTCGCATTCCGCGAAGGCGACAGTCTCTCCTTTCAACTTCCCGCGGGCGGACGGGAAGAACATCCGATCGGGAAATACTTTTCACAGGCGCTCGAAACCGGCCAGGCCGTGGTTCCCTCACTGGCCGTCCGCGAAGCGGCGGGCGAAGACGTCGCCCGTGTGAAGGTGGCAGGCCTCCAGGGCCACGTGCTTTCGCGGGCCGACACGGCCGGGACGGTGGTCGGGGTGCTTCTGCTCGGCTCGCGCGATGCCAGCTTCGAACCCGATGCGGTGGCGCTGAATCTCTGCCGGAAGATCGCCGGCATCCTCGGGCCGGCGATGGCGAACGCTCGCGCCGTCCAGCGCGAACGGGAAGAGGCCGAAGACCAGGCGATCGTCGCCGAGGCTTCCGCCGCTGCCGCGCGCGAAGCGACTCCGTTGGCGATCGTGCGGAGCCTCCGGGCGGCCGTGGGACGCTTTATCCCGGCGCCATTCGTGAACTTCGGATTCCTGGAGGGTGACTTTGTCCGGTTTCCGCGCCGCATTCCCGGCGAGGAGCTAACCCCGATTAGCTTCTACTTCCGGCGCGTGCTTGCGGAAGGCCAGGTGATCGTCCCGGGCACATCCGCACGCATTGCCGCGGGCGAGCCAAACCTCGAAGACCTGAAGGCGCTCGGGGTAGAGGCACACGTGCTCACGCGTGCAAAAAGCGCCGGCGAATCGGTCGGCATCCTCATTGTGGGCTCGCGCGATCTGAACTTCGAACCCCAGCAACGCCAGCTGCGCCTTTGCCGCCTGCTCGCCGATATCGTCGGCCCGGCGATGGCGAACGCCCAGGCGACGCTGCGCGCCCGCATCGATGCCGAAGAACAGCGCATCGTGGCGGATGCGGCCCGCGGCGTGGCCGGCGCCCGCAGCGAAATTGAGCTCCGCACCGCTCTTTCGGCCCAATTCGAACACATTATTCCCACTTCGACCGTCGCGCTGTTCTACCGGGAGGCGGATGACCGATTCCGCGGCGGGAGCCTCGTGCCCGAGCCGCGCGTTGGAGGCGAGCACGCCCGAAAAGTGTTCGAAAACGGCCAGGCCGTCGCCGAGCTTCAGGATGATGATGTGCTGCCCGGGACAAGAGTGCTCGTTCAATCACTCGGCGTGCACCGCTGGATCAGCACATCGGTGATTTCAGCCGGCGCTCCAGCCGGGATCATGGTGGTGGGCACCCGGCAGGAGAACTACCACTTCAGCGCGCGTGACCTGCGCCTTTGCCGGCTGATCGCCGACTTCGTTGGCCCTGCGATGACGAACCTGCGTGAGATCGCGCTTCGCCAGGCGGAAGCCGAGGAGCAGAATATCCTTGCCGAGGCGGCCGCCGCCGTCGCCAGTGCATCGACCCAGCAGGAGCTATTTGGATCGCTGAGCAACCCGATCGCTCGCTTCGTACCTCAGAGCGTGACCATGCTGTTTTACGACGAAGGCGATCGCGTCTGCCTCTACGGCACCGAGCGGTTCCTGCCGTTGACGGAGGCAATGCATCGCAGCGTGCGTGGCGGCCAATTCACTTCCTCGGTTGCCGATATTTCCGACCCGCCGGAAGCGATTCATACGGAGCTGGCGCTGGAGGGGATCGCGAGCTTCGCCAGCACGCCGATCACCGTGGCCGGCCACACCCTCGGCGCCCTTTTCGTGGGCACGCGCGCTCCTGCCCACCAGTTCAGCGAGCGCGACCTTCGCCTTTTCCGGCTTATCGGCGGCTTTGCCGGCCCGGCGATGGTGAACCTTCGCGAGAGCGCTCGCCGCAAGGAAGAGGCCGAAGACCAGCGAATCCTCGCCGAAGCGGCCGCAGCGATTGCCGCGGGCGCCTCTGAAGCCGAAATCCTCGCCGGCCTGTACCACCCCATCCGGAGCTTTGTACCCGGTGCACGGATTTCGTTCAGCTACGTCGATGGCGACGAGGTCATGCTCTGGGATGGATCTCATCGACGTCCCCTGCACGAACTGACCCGTACCGCCTTGCGCGAAGGACAGACGCTCGGCCACGTGGAAACCTCCCCGATTACCGAGCTGAGCCGCGAATTCATCGCCTCCGCGGGCGTGCGTGGCTACGTGGATACCGCCTCCACCTCGCGCGGCGAACCCATCGGCCTGCTCTTCGTCGGCTCACCGGATGAGGCGCATGAGTTCTCCGACCGGGACCGGCGCCTGCTGCGCCTGATCGCGAATGCCACCGGCCCGGCAATGGCCAACGCCCGCGAGGAACGCCGCCGCCGTGAAGAAGCCGCCGATGAGCGCATCCTCTCCGAGATTGCGGCCATCGCCGCTCGTGCCAGCAGCAGCGACGAGATCATCGAAGCGATACCGGCCGCGTTGGCGCCCCTCGTCCCAGAAGCTTTTTCCCTCTACGGCTTCGTCGAAGACCTGGGCATCCGCTACCAACTCACCCGCGCCGAGGATCGTCGCATCCTCGGTGTTGATGAACTCGTTTATCCAATCGACGAGTCGGGCCGGGGAGTCATCGAGACTGGCCTGGGCCTCGGCACCCTCGCTGGCACGCCAGCCACGGAGAGTTACGCCGCACTTGGTTTGCAGGCCTACTCCGTCACCACTTATTACTCCTCGGGAACCGCCGCCGGCGTGCTGCTCCTCAGCACAAAGGACCCGGAGTTCGCGTTTACCGAGCGCGTGCTCGCGCTCCTTCGCCGCATCGTGCAGGTTGTGGGCCCGGCAGTCGAAACCTCTCGCGCCGAAGCTGAACTTGCCCGCCAGGGCGAGCTCTATGGACTGATGCTGCGCAGCCTCTCCGAAGGTGTCATCCTCATGGATGTTGGTGGGCACATCATTTTCGCCAACGCCCTCGGAAGCGCCCTGGCCTCCGCAATCGACCCGAAGAACGTGGCACACTCGCCGACCGAGGTTGTCCCTCTCCTGCCCGCAAGCATTCGCGAGGCGTTCCAGGGCATGTTCGAAGACGCAAAGTCGGCGCGCGGACGCGGCCCGCTGGATATCGATGGCAAAACACGCTGGTTCGATTACGAGTTCGTGCCGCTAAGCGACCCCGTCATGAAGGCGCTCATTGTGGTGGCCGACGTCACGACCGATGTTGAGCGCGACGCCGAAGCCACGCTCCACCGGGAGCAGATGGAACAGGCCTCGCGGCTTGCGGCATTGGGCGAACTGGTCAGCGGCGTCGCTCACGAACTGAACAATCCGCTAACAGCAATCCTTGGTTTCGCCGAAGTGATGTCGTTGTCAGCCGCGGCGGCGTCGCTGAGCGAGGAACTCGCCATCATCCAGAAGGAAGCACTCCGTGCCCGGAACATCGTTCGCGATCTCCTCTTCATCGTGAAGCCCGGCACAAGCGAACGCGCGATCATCCCTGTGGTTGATCTCGTCGCGCACATCGAGCGATTGCGGCGAACACCCTGGAAGCAACAGGGCATTCGCTGGGATATCAACATCGAAGAACCGTGTGCGGTCTGGGGCAACGAACACCAGCTCACCCAGGTCATCCTCAA
>JBATAT010000031.1:0-3194 GCA_049662005.1 Tepidiformaceae bacterium | reverse complement strand
AGGGGCCGCCTTCCGGGGTATTCGTGGTATCGAGGTTTGCAACGTTCGAACTCACCGTGTCCATGCGGACGCGCTGCGCCGTCAGCCCCGAGGCCGTGTTCGCCATTGCGCGAATCAGTCCCATCGCGATTCCTCCTTCGTAGCGGGCATCACTGGATCACCGTCCGGATGGTGCCGAGCTTCTTGCTGAGCGCCTGGGATGCTGCCTGGAAGCGCATCTGGGTTTCGGTCAGCGTGATCATTTCCTGATCGATATCCACTGAGTTGCCATCGAGGCGGGAAGAACTCAGCAGTTGCTGGGGGTCCAGGCCGAGCTGGTCGCGGAGCGCGCTGCCACTTGTGTAGTGGCGCGGGTCCGTCGCGGCCATGCCGTTGGAACCCTGGTTGAACATGCGCTGCAGCTCGGTCTCGAAGTTGACTTCCTGGCGGACGTAACCCGGGGTATCGATATTGGCGATGTTGTTTGAAGTCGCCTGCTGGCGCCGCGAGAGGCCATCGAGCCATCCCGCGAGCGTATTCAGGCCCCTGTCACCGATGGGGTTCATGCGGTACCTCCCCGTGGGCGCCAGCGCGTCGTCGCGAGCTCATCGATGAGCCGCATGTCGGCGCGGGCGCGTTCGATCCGCTCGTCTTCGAGCCGCTTCTCCAGCAGCGTCTCCATCGCCTTTCGATCACGGCGGCGAAGGAGCAGTTCGTTGCGCTCTTCTTCCACATCGATGGCGGAGTGTTCGAGGGCCGCCCTGCGAGCGCCGATTTCACGGTCGACGCGGCGAAGGTAGGCGCCAGCGGCGATGAAATCGGCCATATCAAGCGGGCCTTCGGCAGCGGCTGTATCCATGAGCTGTTCACGGTTGCCGAGCGACTCATTGAGGGAATCCTCGCGCTTTCGAAAGAGCCGCAACGCTTCCGCGAGCTCGCCTTCCTGGAGCTTTTCGAGGCGCTCACGCTGCTTCACCAGGCGCTTCAACCGTTGCGGAGTAAGCGTCATCGATGTCCTCCTGGATGTACGCTTCCGGCGTTTCGCCAGAAACTATCGATTCGAGCGTCGCGATACCTTCGGCGAACGGCGTCACATCGTCGGCACGCTGGCGAAGGAAGCTGTTGATCGCGGGAGTGAGGTCGATGGCCTGGTCCACGAGCGGATCGCTGCCGCGAACGTAGGCGCCAATCGAAATGAGGTCGCGCGCATCGGCATGGGCAGCGAGTAATCCGCGCAGTTCCCGCGCCGCATCCTTGTGCTTCGACTCGGAGACACGTTCCATGAGCCGGGAGACGCTGTTGAGGACATCGATCGGCGGGTAGTGGCCGGCGCTGGCAAGCGTTCGTTTAAGAACGATGTGACCATCGAGCGTCGCCCGGGCCAGGTCGGCGATAGGTTCATCCATGTCTTCACCATCGACGAGAACGGTGTAGATAGCGGTGATACTGCCGGCGCCATCCGGGCCTGCCCGTTCCATGAGGTGGGGAAGGAGGCTGAACACCGATGGCGGGTAGCCCTTGGTGGTCGGGGGTTCGCCCGCGGCGAGCCCGATTTCGCGCTGGGCCATCGCGACGCGGGTCAGGCTATCGAAGAGCAGGAGGACACTCAGGCCTTCGGCGCGGTAAGCCTCTGCGATGGCGGTGGCAGTCCGGGCGGCGCAGAGACGCATCGCGGCAGGGTTATCGCCGGTGGATGCAACGACGACGCAGCGCTTGAGGGCATCGAGACCAAGGTCGTGTTCGATGAAGTCGCGCACTTCGCGGCCACGCTCACCGATGAGTGCGATAACCGTTATGTCTGCGGCCGTTCCCCGGGCGAGCATCCCGAGCAGGGTGCTCTTGCCGACGCCGGAACCAGCGAAGATCCCCACACGCTGGCCACGCCCGAGGGTGAGAAAGCCATCGATGGCGCGGACGCCAGATGGGAGCGGCTCGCTGATGGGCACGCGATCGAGTGGGTGCGGCGGTTCGGCATGGCCGGGTACCCAGCGCACGTTTCGCGGTTCTTCGCCACCATCCATGGGGCGGCCGAGACCGTCGAGGACGCGGCCGAGGAGGCTTCTGCCGACTGGCGCCGAGGGCGGCCGGCCTGCGGCAACGACCTTCGAACCGGCGACGACCGTACCGCGGTCAAGCATCGCGAGAAAGGCATCGCTGCCGTTCGAACCGGCGCATTCGGCCGCGATGGGGCGGCCGGCAGGGTCCTCGATGATGGCAAGTTCGTGCGGTTGGAGGTTAATGCCGCGGGCGGTGACGAGTTCGCCGGAGGTGTGCATTACGGTACCCACGCGGCGATGGATGGGTGCGGCCGCAGCGGCTTCGAGGAGGGTTTCGATCGCGCTACTCATGCGGCGGCACCCCCAGCAGAGAGCAGGGCAATTTCCATCAGGGCGAGGCGTGAATCAAGGGTGGCGTCGATGGTGCCGTTGCGCAGATCGATGATACAGCCGCCGAGTTCGACACCCTCATCGGGCTGGAGGTAGTCCGCGACATCGACGAGGTCGGCGCGGACGGCGTCGTAAGCGCCGGGGTTCACCCGGATCGAGATGATCTGTTGGCCGGCCGCGGTTCGGACGGCATCGGCGCAGGCGGCCGCGGTAAGGGAGGGATCGGAAGCAAAGGCGGCGCCGACGACCCTACGGCAGGCCATCGCGACCGCGCGTGCCATCGCGGGCATAGCCTCCTCGATCATGGCGTCACGAATGGCGATGCCTTCAGCAGCAGCCGTACGAATGAGTTCCAGGTGCGCCGAAGCTTCGCCGGCAGCGCCTCTCGAGCCAGCGGTTACACCGGCTTCGAATCCGGCGGCCCGTGCAGCCTCGGTTTCGGCGACGGCCCGGGCGATGATCCCGGCAGCTTCGGCGTCAGCGTTGGCGATGATTGCCTCGGCGCGGCGGCGGGCGCCGTCGAGCAGGCTCGTGACGGAGGTCACCGGATCATCGGCGGCGACCTGCTGGCGCAACGGCGTGCCAACGACGAAGACATCGTCTTCGCCACCCGCGGAACGAAAAACCTTGCGGTTAGCCGACGAGTTCATCGTCGCCTCCGCGGGAGATCACGATTTCTTCGGCCTCATCGAGGCGGCGGATAATCTCAACGACGCGCTGCTGGGCTTCTTCCACCTGGCGCAGGCGGACCGGACCAGAGGCGTCCATGTCTTCTTTCATCATGGCGGCTGCGCGAGTCGACATGTTGCGCATGATGCAGTCCTTCAC
>JBATAT010000030.1:0-12190 GCA_049662005.1 Tepidiformaceae bacterium | reverse complement strand
GCACTGGCGCGGCGCGCCATTTCCCATTCGTAGCGCGCCGTACCGGCCTCGGAAAGCGGCAGGTGGATGCCCTGGAGGGCCGCCTCTTTCGTTGCGCGAACAGAAAGCGGTGCGCAGCGGACGATATCGGCCACCCAGCTGGCAACCGCTTCATCGAGCTTGTCGAGGGGAACGACTTCGTTCAGAAGGCCGATCTCGTAGGCGCGCTGCGCCGGGATGTGGCGGCCGGTGAGCATATAGCCCATGGCGACCTTCAGGGGCAGGTGGCGGGGCAGGCGGTGAACGCCCATGGCACCGGCGATGAGCCCGCGTCGTGGCTCGGGCAGGCCAACTTCGGCGTGGTCGGCGGCGACGATGATGTCGCAGGCAAGTGCCAGTTCGAGGCCGCCGCCAAGAGCGAACCCGTTCACGCGGGCGACAACCGGCTTGAAGAGGTCATAGCGGCTGGTGAGTCCGCCGAACCCTCCCGAGGGTGTCGGAAGCGTGGGGCGCTCTTCGCGGGACATGCGTGAGAGCTCGGCGGTGTACTTGAGGTCGTTCCCGGCCGAGAAGGCGCGATCGCCCTCGCCGGTAACGACGGCGACCCAGGCATCGTCATCGGCGGCGAACTCATCGAAGCACTGGCCCATCTCGGCGTTGGCATGGGCGTGAAGTGCGTTCATGACGGCGGGCCGGGTGATGGTGAGGGTGGCGACGTGGTTCTTTTTTTCGTAACGGCAGAATTCCATGTTCGGTTGCTCCTCGGTGGTCTGTGGCGCGGATGTTACGGGGAAGAGGATGCCTCGAACAGCGGTAGCGATGGTTCACGCACCGAGTGAAGCGACGGCTTCGATGACGGCGTGCATCACATCGCGCTCTCGTGTGCGCATGAAGGAGCGATGATCGGCCTGCAGGCCATCCGCCAGTGAATGCTCTTCCGAAACAAGATCGTCGATCCGGATGAGCGCCGCAGCCCGCCGTGCGCCGAGGCTCTTGGCGACCGAGAAGGTCGCGGCCGTTTCCATATCGACACCATGCCAGCCGTGGCGCGACCAGTCGGCGATGACCTCGCGCGATTCGGCGAGGAGCGCCGGGGTCGAGAAAATAGCGTGTTCATTCAGGGGGATTTCGCGATCCCGAAGTTTGGCGACGATGGCATTGGCGAGTTCGGGCGTCGCATCGGCGAGGATGCCCTTTTGAAGGTACCAGTCAGAGACACCGTCCTGGCGCTCGGCGTGCCGGGGCACGACGACATCGCCGAGCCTGGTGCCCTCCTGGAGCGCGCCGTACCAGCCCAGCTGGATGACCGTCTTCACACCGGCGCCACACCAGGTGTGGGCGAACATCGCCGCCATCGGGCCACCGAAGGAGGCAGCCAGGGCAACCCGGGTACCTTTGTGCGTCCCGAGGAAATACGGAATGCCGCTGACACTGGTCTGTGAGCGTGATGAGACGGGTTCATCGAGGTAGGCGGCGAAGCGTTCCGCGCCGCGGTGGACATCGAAAATCCCGAGGAGCAGCAGCACTTCGGGGAGTTGCTCCGGGGTTATGGCAAGCATTTTCAAGTGGTCCGCGGGTCCGAGTTCTTTGTACATGGCTAGTCCAACGTACAGGCATCGAGGCCCGCCTCGAATCCGTCCTTGAACGAATCGATACGTTGCCCGGAGGTGCCGTGCGCACTCGGGTCGAAAAAGGGCGTATCACGCGTATCGCCGACGTTGAAGAGGGCGATGATACCCTCATCGAAGTCGCCTTCTTGGAGCATCTCACGCTGGTTGGCGTCGGCTGCCCAGACTCCGGCCAGGCAATCCGCCTGGAGTTCCGTCTGGATGGTGAGCAACTCTTCATCGCCAAGGATTCCGAGCAGCGACTGGACGAGGTGGCCCCACTCGTGGGCGATGATGAGCACCGGCGCGAAATCGCCGTTGGTTTCGAGCTGGTCTTTGAGGAAGGCGCTGTCGTAGTAAATCGAATGGTCGGCGCTGCAGTAGAAGGCGTTGTTCAACAACGCGGGTCCGCAGGCTGTCTCGATTTCAGTGTCGTAGGCTTCGAAGGTAATGGGCGGATCGTAGAGGATGTCTTCGAAGTCGAACTGGGCTTCCCAGAAGGAATCGATATCCATGCGAGCGAGGCCGATCAGGTCATCGATCGTGCCCGGGCAGCCGTCCCTGGGGTCGGTCCCCCAGAGCCCCTTGTCCTCCGGCTCGCGCGGGCAATCATCGCGGCTGTCGCGAATGCCATCATCGTCGCGGTCGCGCGGCTCGACCGTCTTTTCGGCGTCGTCGTCACCGTCGTCGCTCTCGCGGCTGCCACAGGCAACGCTTGTGAAGGCGACAGAGACAATAGAAAAGACGGCGAACACAAAGAGCATTCGGCGCAGGATCATAGAACCTCCGGAAGCGCGGCGGATTGTTGTTCCTGCAGAAAATAAGCCTCCGCGGGGGGAGGCGCGAATGCGGCTAACGAGCGGTCGCGACTACTTCTTCACCTCGGCAACCGGCTTCGCTGTGGACTTGTGGTCGGCCTTCTGTTTGTTCGCTTTGGCGGTGTTCTTGGGGCTCTTGTCGCCCATGGCCTTGTCTCCTCGATGGCAGATATCGTCTGCGCAAATGGTAACTGTCCCACGAGAGTTCGAGAAGTGGCGCGGCCCCTGGCCGGCACAAATGGCGACCTCCCTACTCCGGGAGAAGGAGCATCGCATCGCCAAAGCTGTAGAACCGGTAGCCTTCGGCGACCGCGCGGCGGTAGGCATCGAGGACGAACTCCTGCCCAGCGAAGGCACAAACCAGCATCAGGAGCGTCGACTTGGGCAGATGGAAGTTCGTCAGCATGACATCGATGACCTTGAATGAATCGCCCGGCAGGATGCGCAACGAAGTCCAGCCTTCGTAGGCCTCGATGGCACCCCGCTCGCGGACCACGTGCTCGAGCGTGCGGACGACGGTGGTGCCTACCGCCACAATGCGCCGTTGAGCACGTTCCGCCTGCGCGATTGCGTTGGCGGCGGATTGCGGGAGGGCCACGTGTTCGGCGTGAAGAATGTGGTCGCGTGGGTCTTCAGCGACAACCGGCCGAAAGGTGCCCGGGCCAACCTCGAGGGTGACCTCGGTCCTTTCGATCCCGCGTTCGTGAAGTGCCGCGAAGAGTTCCGGGGTGAAGTGCAGGCCCGCCGTCGGGGCAGCGGCACTGGCCGGTTCGCGTGCGTAGACAGTCTGATATCGCTCCGGGTCACCTTCGAAGGCCTTGATGTACGGCGGCAGTGGCATCTGGCCAACGGTCGCAGGATCGAACGCACGCTCGAATTCGAGTACAACCGGGCCTTCAGAACGCCACTGAACGGATGCCGCAATCGGGCCTTCGTTCGTATCGAAAACGAAGGTACGTCCGGGGCGAGCCTGTCGGGTCGGCTTAAACAAGACTTCCCAGACCGTATCGCTGAAGGGCCTCACGAGGAGCGCCTCGACCTGACCTCCGGTTTCGGGGCGCGTGCCGAAGATGCGGGCGGCCATCACACGGGTGTCGTTGACCACGAGGAGGTCGCCGCGGAGGAGCAATTCCGGCAGATCGTGGACCGAACGATGTTCGATCGTTTTCGAACGGAAGCGGAGCACCATGAGGCGGGCCGAATCACGTGGCTCGGCGGGATCCTGGGCGATCAGCGCCTGGGGCAGATCGAACGTGAAGTCTTCGGTGCGCACCGTTCTGAGCATTGCGCTTTCGATGGCCCCGGTCTACGTTGGCGAAAGGAGCAGTGGAGCCCATGGCGCGCGAAAACGGCACCGGAACAACTGAACACACGACGGAGCGGCTCGAAGAGTACGCGGCGAATCGCCTGAGCCTGGACCGAAGTGCTGTGCGCAGCGTGCACGCGGACGAAGTGGAGCTGACGCGGAGCGCGGTGGCGTTCGCGAAGTTCGAGAGCGGCACCATTCGCCAGGGTACTGCGGGGATCGTCATCGGCCGGTCGGTGGCCATGGACGAAGTGAAAACCGGGATCCTCATCTCACCGGTGGTGCGTGGCGACGTCCACACACTGCTCGATATGCGTTCAGCGGTGGCTATAGGCTTTGGGATGGTCCTGGGGCGGGCGCTCCTTGGCGGTGGCCGTGCACTGGTGCGACGGGTGCTCGGCTAAGTTCTTCGAGCGAAATGATCGTGTTGGCCTCGTCGGTGCGGAGTTGGCCGCAGGCGGCCGAAATTTCTGAACCTTTTTCGACCCGGACCGTGCAGTTCATGCCTGCATCGAGCAGTACCTTCTCGAACTCCAACACGCGCCCCCTCGACGGACGGCCGTAGCCGCCTGCCGTCGGGTTCACGGGAATGAGGTTGATATGGGTTGGGGTGCCACGAAGGAGCGCTACCAGTTTGCGGGCGATCTCGGGTGAGTCGTTTTCGCCGGCGATGAGGGCGTACTCGAAGGTGACGCGGCGGCCTGTGGCGGTGAAGTAGCGCCTCGCGGCGGAGACGATTTCCTGTACGGAATGGGGGCCAGCGGTGGGCACCAGCTCTTGGCGTAGCGCTTCATCGGGCGAATGGAGTGAAATGGCGAGCCCCACCTGGAGGCCTTCAGCGGCCAGCCGGTCGATCCCGCGAATGACACCGACGGTGGAGATTGTTATGTGGCGCTGGCCCAGACCAAAGGCACGAGGGTCGGTGAGCAAACGGACGGCGCGAATAGTTTCGGCGTAGTTGGCAAGCGGTTCGCCCATGCCCATGAACACCACGTTGGTCACGTGCTCGCCATTTGCTTTGAGCAGGCGTGCGACATGAATGACCTGGCTGACGATTTCACCAGCGGAAAGGTTGCGCTCGAAGCCCATCTGGCCGGTGGCACAGAAGACGCAGCCCATCGCGCAGCCGGCCTGGGTCGAAACACAGACGGTAGAGCGAGGATGCCGTTCACCCGGTTCGGGATACTGCATCAACACCGTCTCGATTAGGGTGCCATCGGACATCCGCAAGAGGAGCTTCGTCGTTTCGCCGTCCTCGCTGACTACGCGGCGAACCTCTTCGGCGGGGGAAAATGCGTACTGTGCCGCGAGTTCGTCGCGCACCAATAACGGGAGCTGTCGCAGTTCGTCGAGACTGGTTGGGTACTCGCGGTAGAGCGACTGGAGGATCTGCTTCGCACGATAGGCGGGGAGGCCGAGGCCCGCGACGAGCTGATCGATCTCGTCCGGGAGAAGGTCGTAGAGCGTGCGAATTGGTTCAGTGCTCATGCGAGGCCAACCTGCGGCAAGAGAACGCCCCGTTCACCGGCGACAAACTGCTGCGCCGCCATACGCTTGCTGCCGGGACGCTGCACTTCCTCCAGGGCGAGCCAACCATCGTGGAAGGCGACCGCCGGGAGGCGTTCGATGAGTCGAAGGGCGCCGGGCGAGCCAAGGCTGGCATCGGCAAGGCTCGCCTTCCAGATGGAGAGCCGCTGTTCGCCATACATAACCGAGGCCCCCGGCCAGGGGTTGTACGCACGGACCGCGCGCTCGGCCTCGGCGACACCCATCTCGGTTTTCAGCCAGCCATCGCCTTTGGTGATGAGCTGGCAGTAGGTCGCGGCATTCTCGTCCTGTGGTGCGGCGCGAACGTCCCCGGAAAGCCAGCCCGGCAGGATCCGGACCAGTTCTGCAGCGCCCAGCTCTGCCAGTCGTGGCTCCAGCGTGGCAGCCGTGTCATCGTTCGCGATCCGGGTTTCGACGCGCGAAAGGACGGGGCCAGCATCCATCTTCCGCACGAGTTCCATGATGCTCACGCCGGTGACTGGCTCGCCAGCGAGGATGGAGGCAACGATGGGGCTCGGACCACGCCACTTCGGCAGCAGCGAGGCGTGGACGTTCAGACAGCCGCGCCGTGGGATCTCGAGAATAGCCCGGGGCAAGATCTTTCCGTAGGCAGCTACCACGAACACATCGGCGTTGGCACCGAGCAGGCGGGCATGGGCCGCTTCGTCACGCAGCGTTTCGGGCTGGAAGACGGCGATCCCGAGTTCTTCCGCTGCCTGTTTGACTGGAGGCGCCTGCATCTTCGCCCCGCGGCCAGCACGCTTATCGGGCTGCGTCACCACGAGGACGACATCGTATCCGGCGCCCACGAGCGCGCGCAGGGAGGGTACCGCGAAATCGGGGGACCCCATGAAGACGACTCTCGCCGGGTCGCTCATCGTCGCCACTTTTGCACATCGGCGAAGCGCAGCGCACTCGAAAACAGCACACCATCGGTGACGTTTTTCAGGCCATCGGGAAAAGCATAGACCGAATGCGGGTAGGCGATGACGACGCCGGGGACCAGCTCTTGCCAGATTTCCTGGAACTGGCGATAGCTATCCTTACGGATTGCGAGGTCGTTCGATTGGCGACCCTTGGCGATGAGTTCGTCGGTAACCGGGTCTTCGAAATTCGCGAGGTTCAGGCCAGCCGAACCCATCTGTGAGCTGTGCCAGCCGAAGTAGGGATCCGGGTCCGGTCCCTGGTCCCAGATTGCGATCGCCGCCTCGTACCGCCGGGGGACGAGGTAATCGAGATGGAGGACCGTAAAGGTCGTGCTCGAAACGGACGCACGAATGCCAAGTGCGTTGAGTTGTTCGGAGATGTCGTTCGCAATGGCGAAGCGAACCGGGTTGTTATCGACGCGAATGGTGAACCGGAACTCCTGGCCATCCCTGGCGAGGATTCCGGTCGATAGTGTCGGCGTCCAGCCGGCATCGGCGAGAAGTGCATGGGCCTGCGAGAGGTTGCGATCGACAGAGTCGTATTCGGGGCTGTAGGCCCAGGTGCCAGGTGCAATTTGTGAGGCCGACGGTGTCGCCGCGCCGAAGAACTCATTGTCGACGATCGCCTGGCGGTCCAGGGCCATGGAAATCGCCTGGCGGACGCGCTGATCACGAAAGAGGGTGTTGCTCGTATTCAGGTAGAGCAACACCTCGGCCGAGCGCTGGAGTTGCTTCGTTGTCGTGTCCTTCACGGATTTCAAGTCGGAGAGCTGGCCCTTCGTCGGCGCGTTGCGGATGAAGAGCCCGGAAACATCGCCGCCCTGGAGGGCACGCGTCGCGCTCGCCTCATCGGCGTAGAACCGGAGGGTCAGATTTTGAATACCAGGCCTGCCGAGGTGGTACTGGTCGAAGGCCACCAGCCGTGCTTCGCGGGAATCGAGCGCTTCCACGCGGTACGGGCCGGTGCCAACAGGGTTGGCATTGAAGCTGGCATCGCTCAGGTCGCGGATGGGCACACTCCCGAGGAGATGTTCGGGCAGGATCCCGATGGTGGCGCTGCGGGCGAGGAAGGGTGCCGAGGCCTGGCGAAGGTGGACGATGAAGGTACGCTCGTCGGGGACCTCGAACTCTGCGCCACGCCAGCCTTCGGCGAGCAGTTGGTCTCCCGAAAAGTCGCCGTCCGTGACGGTCTGGATGGTGAAGAGGACGTCCTGGCTTGTGACTTTTGCGCCGTCGTGCCACTGCAGGTTGTCGCGCAGCTTGAACGTATAGGTGCGGCCCTCATCGGTGACTGCTGGCAGCGAAGCGAGGTCGCCGACGACGGTGCCATCGGGGGCCGTTCGGACGAGGCCGGAGAATACGAGCTGGGCGATGTCTGCATCGACTTCGTTGGCGTTGGCAAAGAGGGGGTTAACGCGTTGCCATGTGCCGGCGACACCCTCGGTATAGCTGGATTGGCCGCTGAGGACGACACCCTCGCTGCCGGCGAGTCGCAGGGCGAGCGCGCCCACCGCAGCAACGACCGCGACGATCAGGCCCACCGCCAGGATCATCGTACGGCGCGAATGCGCTTGTTCAGCGGGCATAGGCAAGTGTTACTTCTGCGAGTAGACGCTGAGGAAGGAAATGAGGATGAAGGCGCAGACGAGCAGGATTGTCGCCTGGAAGAGGGTTCGCTCGAGTCCGCGCTTGGTCCGGTAGACCGAACCGCCGGACATGCCGCCGAGGGCGGCGCCGAAGCCGGAGCCCTTCACCTGGAGGAGGACGACGGTGATGAGGATCACCGAGATAACGATTTGCAAGATATTGAGGAGCATTTGTCTTACCGTGTCGCGACGAGCGGGGCTTCCGGCGTGGAGCGAGGCCGCTCAGTCGATGGGATGTCTCGATTATCGTACAGCCGCATGAGGGTAGCGGCGAGTTTTTCCGGGTCGTGGCGATAACGGTTTTCTTCGGCGACCACATCCGCGAGTACGAGCCGTACCCCTTCGAACGCACCCAGACTCTCGGTTGAGAGCGGCACGGGATCCGAATGCCACGCTTCGGGTAGTTCGGACGCCAGGTTACTGTTCGCAAGAACCGCGTTGAGAATGCCTTTACCTGTATGGCGTTCGATGGCCTCGATGTGGTCGGCAACGCTGAAGTTGTCGGTCTCGCCGTGCTGGGTGGCCACGTTGCAGATAAAGACCTTGGTCGCCGATGTCTGGAAGAGCGCCTTCTGGAGGCCGGTAACGAGGAGGTTCGGGAGAACGCTCGTGTAGAGGCTCCCCGGACCGATGACCACGAGGTCGGCTTCGAGCACCGCTCGCACCGCGTCGGGATGGGCTTCGGCCTGGGAGGGGTTGAGGTAGAGGTCCTTGATGCGGGCGCCGCGCTCGCTGATGTTGTGTTCGCCATGCACCATTTCGTCTTCGTGGGTGCGAGCACTGAGGGTTACGTCCTCAAGCGTCGACGGGAGGATCCTGCCGCGGACATTGAGCACGCGGGATGCCTCGAGGAGTGCTGTTTCGAAGTTCCCGGTGACTTCGGCCATGGCGACGATGAAGAGGTTGCCAAACGAGTGGCCTTCGAGACCGGTGCCCTCGGTGAATCGATACTGGAAGAGCTTGGACATCAGCGGTTCGGCTTCGGCGAGCGCGGCGATGCACTGGCGCAGGTCGCCCGGGGCGACGACCCCGAATTCCTGGCGCAGGCGGCCCGTGCTTCCGCCATCATCGGCGACAGTGACGATGGCCGTGAGGTTGCTGGTGTAGCCCTTGAGGCCGCGGAGCAAGGTCGAAAGCCCTGTGCCACCGCCGATCGCGACAACTCGCGGGCCGCGCTGGAGGAAGCGCTTGTTATAGATGGTCTGTGCGAGGCCTGGTGAGCGGCCTTCGGCGTCCCGGTTGTCGGGCCGTACGAACGCAAAGAGCAACGACTGGTTGAGCTTCAAGATAGCGATCCCGACGGTGGTCAGGGATAGGGCCATGAAGAGCAGGCCGCGGCCCCAGCGGGGCATGAACTGGAGGGTGAGGTAGTAGAAGGTGCCCGGGAATTCGACCTGGAGGTATGCCTCCTTGAGCACGTAGGAGATACCGAGGCCCATCAGCGAGATGCCGAACAGGAGCAGCATGAGCCAGCGCTTGATGTGCATCCCGGGGTAGAGCCACTTCAGGGCCGAGTGCTCGCGGAACGTGCGCAGCGTCATGCGGTTCGAGTGTACCATCGCGAATCGGTATCGATCGGCAGACTAAGCATTTAACTCCTTCTCAAGCAGGGCGCTGACAACGCCGGCGTTCGCTCGCCCTCGCGTCTCGCGCATGACCTGGCCAACGAGGAACTTCACAGCGGTTTCCTTGCCAGCATGGAAGTCGGCGACCGCCTTGGGGTTGGCGGCTATGGCAGCGCGGACGGCGCCAACCAGTTCGTCCTCGCCGCTGATCTGGGCGAGGCCCGAGTCATCGACGATTTGTTTCGCGGACTTGCCGGTGGCGATCATCTTTTCGAACACTTCCTTGCCGATGTTGGAGGTAACCGTCCCTCGTTCGACAAGACGCGCCAGTTCGGCAAGTTGTTCCGGCCTGAGCGGGAATTGTTCGATTCCCTTGTTTTCGGTGTTGAGCCAGCGGCCCACTTCGCCGAGCACCCAATTTGCCGCGAGCTTCGTACTCCGGGCTTCGTCGAGATCGATGGCTTTTGCGACGGCCTCGAAGTACTCGGCACGTTCGCGGTCTTCGCTGAGGCCGGTGGCCTCGTGTTCGGTGAGACCAAGAGCGATGAACCGCTCCTTCTTCGCGGCCGGCAGCTCCGGGAGTTTCGCCTCGACGGTGGCCACGTACTTGCGGCTCAGCTTCAGCGGCGGGAGGTCCGGCTCGGGGAAGTAGCGGTAGTCGTTGGCGTGTTCTTTGGTGCGCTGACTTACGGTCTCGCGCGTGTCATCTACCCAGCCGCGCGTTTCCTGGATGATTCGCTCGCCGCGATCGAGCATTCCCGCCTGGCGGATCTCTTCGAAGGCGATAGCGTCATGGACTGCGCGAAAGCTGTTCATGTTCTTCACTTCGACTTTGGTCCCGAACTCAGGTTCACCAAAGCGGCGCAGGGAAACGTTGGCATCGCAGCGGAAGTTGCCGTCTTCCATGTTCGCTTCCGAAACACCGATATAGCGCAGGATCTGGCGCAGGCGAACGAGGTAGTCGCGAGCCTCGGCAGGGTTTCGCATGTCGGGTTCGCTGACGATTTCCATGAGTGCGGAGCCCGCGCGGTTGATGTCGATGAGGCTGTAGCCCTCGCCCGTCACGGTGTCGGTGCGATGCAGCAAGCGAGCGGTGTCTTCTTCCATGTGAACCCGGGTGATGCCAATGCGGCGCGGTTCGGCGCCTTCGGGGGCGACTTCGAGCCAGCCGCCTTCGCACACGGGGAGGTCGTACTGGGAAATCTGGTACCCCTTCATCAGGTCGGGGTAGGGGTAGTTCTTGCGGTCGAACTTGGAGAATTCGGCGATATGGCAATTGAGGGCAAGGCCCGTCATGACGATGTATTCGATCGCCTGCTCGTTGATGACGGGCAGGACACCGGGCATTCCCATGCAGACGGGGCAAACGTGGGTGTTCGGATCGGCGCGCGCGTAATCGGCGCTACAGCCACAGAACATCTTACTTTTCGTGATGAGCTGGCAATGGACCTCGAGTCCGATTACGGTCTCGTATTTCGTTGCTACAGCGGTCAAACAAACTCCTCCACCGGGGCGAGGCGCTCATTCGAGTATAGGACGTGATCGCGAAGAGGGAACCGCGAGGTCTCTCAGCGAACCAGTATCGCTGCGGCGCCCTGGCGAACGCGGCCAACCTGCCACAGCGGCTCGCCGTCGCTTTCGAAGGCGGCTACAAGCTGTTTCGCTTTCGCGGGGCTGGCCGCGAGGAGGAGGCCGCCGGAGGTCTGGGGGTCGAAGAGGAGCGCCGCAACATCCGGGTCGATGCCGGGGGCGTAGGTTACGTTCGCGCCGGCCCACTCCCGATTCCGAAACTCGCCGCCGGTGTGGACATCGAGGCGGGAGCATTCCAGGGCGCCGGGGAGGAAGGGAATCGCGGCAGCTTCGAGTTCGAGCGCGACCGCCGACCGCTCGGCCATTTCCCAGAGGTGACCGAGCAGCCCGAACCCGGTGATATCGGTTGCTGCGCGGATACGAGCTGCGGCAGCCAAGTGGGCAGCATGCCGGTTCAGGCGCTGCATCGATTCGGTGGCCGCGTCCAGCCACGCCGTCTCCGCCTTGCCCTGGAGTTGGGCCGAGAGGATGGTCCCTGTGCCGATTGGCTTCGTGAGGAAGAGGTGGTCGCCCGGGCGAAGACCGGCTTTCGAGAACATCCGCTTCGGATGGACGATGCCGAGGACGCTCAGGCCGTATTTCGGCTCTTTATCCCAGACGGTGTGGCCGCCGGCGATGACGCCGCCAGCTTCGCGCACCTTTTCGGCGCCGCCGCGAAGGACCTCGGTCTGCACCGCGAGCGGCAGATCTTCAGGGAAGGCGGCGATGTTGAGCGCGAGGACCACTTCGCCACCCATGGCATAGACATCGGACATGGCGTTCGCGGCGGCGATAGCGCCATAGGTGTAGGGGTCATCGACGACGGGCGCGAAGAAATCGAGGGTGGCAACCACCGCGGTGGTGGAATTGATGCGGTAGACGGCCGCATCATCGGGCACGCCGAGGCCGACCAGCACATTTTCGTGTCCAGCCGAATCGAACAAGCCAGCGAGCGGCGACAGCACCTGCGCCAGGGCCTCGGGCCCTACCTTGGATGCTCAGCCGCCACAGGTGGTGAGTTCGGTCATGCGGAAGAGTTCGTCTCGCGTCACAGAAAGAGCGTAGCCGTTTCGGCGCGGGTCAGGAACCGGGGTCCACTCGAACATTGACCGGGGCGCCGGTTCGAATGAGGTTCGTCAGCGGACAACTGACGCTCGCCCAGCGATGCAACTCGGCGAGTTGTTCTCCTGATGCGCCTTCAGCGGATAGCGAGACCACCGCTTCGA
>JBATAT010000029.1:0-6245 GCA_049662005.1 Tepidiformaceae bacterium | reverse complement strand
GGGCGGCGCAGGCGGTGCTTCCAGCGAGCCGCTAACGGGCCTCATGTCCGACGGTTCGATGCGATTCCCGCCGGGTGTTGGCGATGGCCCCAAGGGCGACCCCAACAGCCCGGAGAAGGTACGCGCGAAGCGTATGCGTGCCGAACGGCAGTTCAAGGAGCTCACCGCCGCTGGCGAGCCGATCCCGGACGAGATGGCGAAGACGCTCTACGACCTCGGCAGCGATCTCGCGCCCGGCGGCTCCATTTGGGCATCGCTCGCGGGTGCGGGCGGAGGCGGCGGAGCCGCAGCCCCTGCGGCGAGTGGCCCTGCACCGGATGCGGATGGCTGGGTGCCTCCGCCCGGTTACG
The DNA here is from genome assembly GCA_049662005.1 of Tepidiformaceae bacterium. Taxonomy (GTDB): domain Bacteria; phylum Chloroflexota; class Dehalococcoidia; order Tepidiformales; family Tepidiformaceae; genus Amarobacter. The sequence continues at coordinate 5,895 of JBATAT010000029.1, read as the reverse complement.
GCACTGGCCCGAAAGGGGACCCTAACTCGTACGAGAAGGTTCGTGCGCGCCGGATGCGTGCCGAACGCAAGGCAAACGAGGCGGTCGCCAAAGGCGAGGCCGTTCCCGATGACATTATCGCGACGATCAAAGAACTCAACGGCAAGCTGCCCGAGGGAGTTTCTTAGTGGCGACTGAAGTCCTCTGGTGGATCTTCGCGGCGGTGGTTGTTGCCTTCTCGGCGGGCGTCGTATTTTCGCGCTCCATCATCCATTCCGCGATCTTCCTGATCGGCAGCCTGGCGGGTGTTGGTGCGATGTACCTGTTCCTCCAGATGGAGTTCCTGGCGCTCGTGCAGTTCCTCATCTACGGCGGAGCCGTGACCGTGCTCATCCTGCTCGCGCTGATGCTCACACGGCCACCGACAGCCGGACCGCAGCGAATGAACGGGCCACAGATGCCATTCGCGTTGCTTGTTGGCGGTGGCCTGATGGCCATTCTTATCGGCATCGCCACTGGTACGGACTGGGGCAACACGAGCGATAAAGTCAGCGAAATCGACCTCTCACTCATCTCAGAAAAGCTGTTTGCGGATTTCGGAGTGCCGTTCGTTTTGGCTTCCGCGCTCTTGCTGGTAGCCCTTATTGGGGCCATCATCCTCGCTCGGCAAGAGGAGGGCGAGTAAGCGATGGTGCCACTCGAAAACTACCTCGTGCTCAGCGCCATTATCTTCTCTCTCGGCGTTTATGGAGTCCTTGCTCGCCGCAATGCGGTGATCATCCTCATGTCGATCGAACTGATGTTGAACGCGGTATCGCTCAATTTCATCGCGTTCGCTGCCTACCTGGATCCAGACAAGATTACTGGCGCAATTTTCGCCATTTTCATTATCACCGTCGCCGCGGCGGAAGTCGGTTTGGCCCTGGCCATCGTCATCCGCCTGTTCCGCAACCGAGCCACTTCAAACGTGGACGAAGCGGCCATCCTGAAGTGGTAGAAGGGGCCAACACGAAGAATGGGTGCTGAACAAGCCTGGCTGCTCGCCGCGATTCCGGCGAGTGTCTTCCTCGTGCTTTCGTTCTTCGGGCGAAGGATGCCGCGCGGTGGCGACTACCTTGGGGTAGCCGCAATCCTCTCGTCCTTCATCCTCTTCTTCGTCGTCCTCATCGATTTCCTCGATACGCCGGGCAAGCTCGGCCCGGTCGTGAACTCCGTTACCTGGTCACAAATCGGCGATTTCAAGATCGACATGGGTATCTACGTCGACCCGATCACGATCACCATGTTCGGCGTCGTCACGACTGTGGCCCTGATGGTGAACATCTTCTCCATCGGCTACATGAAGGGCGAGCCGCGCTACTACTGGTTCTTCGCGCTTCTCCAAATGTTCGTCGCCTCCATGCTCCTCTTGGTGATGGCCGACAACCTCTTGCTCGTCTATATCTCCTGGGAACTCGTCGGTGTCTGCTCATTCCTGCTCATCGGGTTCTACTGGGAGAAGCGTTCGGCCACCGAGGCCGCGAAGAAGGCGTTCATCACAACGCGCATCGGCGATGTCGGATTGCTCATCGGCATCATTCTCCTCTTCAAGGCGACTGGAACCTTCAACATTCAGGAGATCATCCACGCGGCCGAGGAGGGGGAGATAGGCAACACCTACCTCTTTGTCTCGATCATGTTCGTGTTCCTCGGCTGCATGGGTAAGAGCGCGCAGGTCCCGTTCCACGTCTGGCTGCCCGATGCAATGGAAGGCCCGACACCGGTCTCGGCCCTCATCCACGCCGCGACCATGGTCGTCGCCGGGGTCTACCTCACCGCCCGGCTCCTCCCCATCTTCGCGGTCGCCGACCACGCCCTCCTCGTTGTCACCATCGTCGGTCTGACGACGGCGCTGCTCACTGGCTTCATGGCCCTCGCCCAAACCGATATCAAGAAGGTGCTCGCCTACTCGACGGTCGGGCAGCTCGGCTTCATGTTCGTTGCACTCGGCACGGGTGAGCCAGCGGTCGGTATTTTCCACCTCGCCACCCATGCGTTCTTCAAGTCGCTCCTCTTCCTCGGCAGCGGCTCCGTTATCCATGCGACGCACCACAACCAGGAGATGGACAAGCTCGGCGGCCTCTGGAAGAAGATGCCGATCACCGGCACGACGTTCCTCATTGGCTCGCTCGCGCTAGCGGGCGTGCCGATCTTTGCTGGCTTCTGGTCGAAGGACGAGATCTTTGTTGCGCTCGATAACTCATGGGGCGCCTGGGCGATTGTGCTCCTCGGCCTTGCCGCTGTGCTGACCGCGTTCTACACAACCCGGCTCTTCATTCGAACCTTCATGGGCCAGCCGATGGACGAACACGTTCACGAGCACACGAAAGAGTCCGGCTTCGTGATGACGGGCCCGCTCATGTTCCTCGCCTTCCTGGCGCTTACGGCCGGATTCCTCATCTTCACCGGGGTTGGCAAGGCGCTTGGGTTCCCCGGTGGGATCACCGAGTTCATTTTCGCGGCCGAAGAAGGCCCCCATAAGTACCACATCGATTGGGCATTCGCCGCCGCATCCGTACTCATGGCGGGGGTAGGGCTCTTCGCGGCTGGCTGGATGTACTGGGGCAACCGCCTCGAACGTTCGACCGCCCTGGCGCAGTGGAATCCCGGTCTCTACCAGATGATCAAGCAGAAGTTCTACTTCGATGAGCTGTACCAGGGTGCAATCGACCGCGGACTCCTTGGATTCAGCTACGTCGTTGCCTGGTTCGACCGCTACGTGGTGAACGACACCGGCGTCGACGGGTCCGCCCAGATCACGGGTTTCAGCGGCGGAATTTTGAAATACTTGCAGACCGGGCGCCTGCCCAACTATGCGATGGGCATTGCCCTCGGAGTTGTTGGACTTGCGATTGCCGGCCTGGTGGCGAGGGGCTAGCGCATGGATCTGGAAGAAGCCCAGGGGTATGTCGTCCTTGCCACGCTTGTCGTGCCGTTGGTCGCCGCATTCCTCCTGGTAGTAACGCCCGGCACGCAGAAGATGCTCGTTCGCTACATCTCTGCCACCACCGGCGCTATCGTCTGCGCACTGAGCATTTACATCTTCGCTGCCTACCAGGTCGGTGGCGGCGATGTCCAGATGACGCTTCGCTTTGCGTGGGTCGAAAATACGGCCTTCCTCGGAAAGGACGGCATTAGCCTCTACCTCGCGGTCGACGGGATCTCGGCGGTAATGGCGCTCCTCACCGGTGTCGTCGCGTTCGCCGGCGCACTCGCAAGCTGGAAGCTCGAATTCCGCAACAAAGACTTTTACATCCTCTACTGGACGCTGCTCGCCGGTGTCTTTGGCACGTTCTTCTCCTACGACCTCTTCTTTTTCTTCTTCTTCTACGAACTAGCGGTCATGCCGCTCTACCTGCTGATCGGCGTCTGGGGCTCAACCCGGAAGGAATACGGGGCGGCGAAGCTGACCTTGATGCTGGTCGGGGGTTCGGTTCTGATCTGGATCGGCATCTTCGCGGTGTTCCACGAGGCGAACCTCGGCACTTTCGATATGCAGCAACTCTGGGTGGCAGGGAGCGACGGCACGCTCAGTCCCGGCTTCCAGAAGGTCTTCTTCCCCTGTATGGTGATCGGGTGTGGCGTGCTGGCAGCGCTCTGGCCGTTCCATACATGGTCGCCAGACGGCCACATGTCGGCGCCAACCGCTGTCTCCATGGTGCATGCGGGCGTCCTGATGAAGCTCGGTGCGTTTGGCATCATCCGCCTCGGCATCCAGCTCATGCCCGTGGGCGCGGATTTCTGGATGCCGGGCCTGATGGTTCTCGGCGTTACCGGGGCGGTCTATGGCTCAATAGCGGCCCTCACCCAGCGGGATTTCAAGCTCATCTCTGGCTACAGCTCCGTCAGCCACATGGGCTACGTGCTCATGGGCCTCGCCACCCTCAACCAGGTCGGCATCACTGGCGCAGTCCTGCAGATGTTCTCGCACGGAGTGATGACGGCCCTCGTCTTCCTCATGATTGGCGCGCTTTACGATCAGGCTCACACCCGCGACATCAAGGATTTCGGTGGCATCACGAAGGTCATGCCGCTCTGGGCAATCTTCTACACCATCGCCGGCCTCGCCAACGTCGGTCTGCCTGGCTTCTCCGGGTTCACGGCCGAATTCCACATCTACGTCGGCACATTCCAGACGTATCCCGTTTTCGGCGGCATCGCCATCCTCGCGGCAGCAGTGACAGCGGGGTACATGCTCCGGATGTTCGCCATCGCCTGGTTCGGGCCATTCAACACGCGCTGGTCTGATCTGAAGGACCTGACACCACTCGAACGACTCTCTGGGGGCATGTTGATCGCCGCCATCGTCATGATGGGCGTTTGGTGGGCGCCATTTACGGACCGTATCGGCTCGACCGTGATGCTCCTGCCAGGGGTGACCAGCTAAATGCGCGACTACACGATCTTCATCCCTGAATACATCGCTGCCGGCGCCGCCATCGGCATCATCGCAGTCGAACTCATCTGGCCGAACTTCCGCAAGGATAGGCTCGCCTACCTCACGGCACTCGCATCGGTGGCCTGGTTCATCGCCGGCCTGTTCTACATCAACAAGGACCCGAACAGCTTCCTCGGGCTCGTCTCCAGCGACGACTTCACCACCTACTTCCGGCTGCTGGCTGCTGCCATCGTCTTCGTCGTCGCCCTGATGTCAGCGGACTACCTGAAAGAGCGAACGAAGACGGGCGCCGAGTACTACGGGCTCATGCTCATTGGCGGCTGTGGCATGGTGTACATGGCAGCCGCGACGGAACTGATCACGGCCTACATCTCGCTCGAGCTCCTCACCTTCACCCTTTACATCCTCGTCGGCTTCCTCAAGCGCGATAACCGCAGCAGCGAGGCAAGCCTGAAATACATCCTCCTCGGTGGATTCTCGAGCGCCATGTTCCTCTACGGCATGAGCCTCATCTACGGCGTCACCGGCTCGACCACCTACGAAGGGATCGCCGCAGGCCTCGCGGAGCGGAGTTCGGGCACCGATTCGGCAGTGATCGTTGGCTTCATGCTCATGATCGCCGGTGTGGGCTTCAAGGTGGCAGCCGTGCCCTTCCACATGTGGGGCCCCGATGCCTACGAAGGCGCACCGCTGCCCATCACCGCTTTCCTCTCAACGCTTTCCAAGGCTGCCGGCTTCGCCCTCATCCTGCGACTGTTCAGCACGGCTATCGTCGTCGATGCGGCCGAGTGGCGCTGGGCGATCATCACGCTCGCAGCGATCACGATGACGCTCGGCAACCTTGTGGCCCTGCAGCAAACGAACCTGAAGCGGCTTATCGCCTACAGCTCGATTGGGCAGGTCGGGTACATGCTGATCAGTATCGCCGCGATTGGCTACGGCGATGCCCAGGGCGGCATCAACGCCACCTCTGGCCTCCTGATTCACATCATCGGCTACGTCATTTCGACCCTGCTCTTCTTCGTCGCGCTGACTGCGTTCTACAACCGCACGCAGAAGGACGACATCGCCGACCTCAAGGGACTCGCCGAAACGCAGCCGTTCCTCGCCCTCGTGATGACCTGTGCGCTCTTCTCGTTCGCAGGTCTGCCGTTCTTCGCCGGCTTCGCCACGAAGCTGCTCATGTTCCAGGGGGCGACGACCGACGAAACACTGTGGGTGGTTGCGCTGGCGGTGGTGAACAGCTTCATCAGCCTTTACTACTACCTGATGGTCATCCGCCAGATGTACCTGTTCGACCCGGTTGGCGATGCGACGCGGTGGAAATTGAATCCGCTGCTCGGGACACTCGGCGTGGCGCTCGTGCTGGGCGTGCTTTTCATCGGGATGTACCCCGGCCCGGCGTTCAGCTTCAGCGAAGATGCCGCAAAGCCCCTGTTCGAGGCCGGAACCGCGAGTGGGCTGGCGCGCGTACCCTA
>JBATAT010000028.1:0-3393 GCA_049662005.1 Tepidiformaceae bacterium | reverse complement strand
TTGGCCGTCCTCGCCAGGAGGAGGACTTTCGTCGACTCCTTCGCTTTCGAGGTCCACACCTTTTGGCCAGAGATCAGGTACTGGTCGCCGTCGCGCCGCGCGAAGGTAGTGATGCTCGGGGTGTCGCTCCCCGCGTTGGGTTCGGTCACGCCGAACGCCACGTGCAGTTCGCCGCGGGCGGCGGCCGGCAGGATGCGCTGTTTCAATTCTTCGCTGCCGTGCTTCACCACCGGGTTGAGTCCAAAGATGGTCAGGTGGAGCGCGGTAGCCCCATTCATCGCAGCGCCAGAAGCCGAAACCTCCTCAAGCAGGATCGAAGCCTCGGTGATCCCCAGTCCCGCGCCTCCATACGCCTCTGGAATCGCGATCCCGAGCCAGCCTGCTTCGGCAAACGCCCGGTAGAACTCCCACGGAAACTCGTGCCTGGAATCACAATCCCGCCAGTACGCGTCGTCGAATTTGGCAGCAAGTGCGCGAGCCTGGGTTCGTATCTGTTGCTGCGCCTCGGTCGGCTCGAAATTCATGGCCGCATTCTAGCCCGGGCCGTAGTCGCTTCGCCTGCGCTCGGTTAGTTTGACTTGTGATGCGAAGCCGTCCACCGCGAAGCGAGTCCGCCATCGTCGCCGGCCATGACAGCGCACGGCGATCTTCGGTGTCCGCGCATTGAGCGCGTCTGATGCGCCAAAAGGCGTCAGCACGACCCGGATGGCGCCGCGAGCAAAGTTTCGAGCGCCGAGTAACGGCACGTTCCAGATCGCTTTCGGATTTGGCCTGATTCTCGTTGTCGGCACGCTCCTCCTGATGCTTCCCGTCGCCAGTGAGACCGGCAACTCGGTCGGGCTCAAGGATGCCGCGTTCACGGCTACCTCCGCGGTCTGCGTCACCGGCCTCGTTCTTGCCGATTCGCAAGCCCACTGGAGCCCGCTGGGAGAGGTGGTCATCCTGCTGCTGATCCAGGTCGGCGGCCTCGGCTACATGCTTGGTACAACGCTCGTCCTCTGGGTCATCGGCCGCCAGATCGGCATTCGCGACCGTCACATGCTCCGCCTCTACTACGGTGCGCCGACGATGAAGGAAACGCTCGGGTTCGCGAAGGGCGTGGCCTTGTTCACGTTCATTTTCGAGTTCGCCGGCGCGATCATCCTTTCCTTCGCCTTCATGGCCGATGGTGTGCCCGCGAAATCAGCCTGGTGGTGGGGGCTTTTCCATGCTATCTCCGGCTTTAACAACGCCGGCTTCAGCATCACTGGCCACGACCTCACCCCATACATCGGCAACGAACTGGTGCTCGCCACGTTAATCGTCCTCCTGGTTGCCGGAGGCATCGGCTTCATCCCCATCGTTACCCTTGCCAGGAGGCGTTCCTGGGGGCGGTTGCCACTCGATTCCAAGCTCATCTTCGCAACGTCGGCAGTCCTCCTCGTCGCCGGCGCGGTGATGGTGACCGCAGTCGAGTGGCAGAACGAGGACACCTTCGGCGGCTACCCCGCCCATGACCGCCCGATGCTGGGGCTCTTTCACAGCGCAAACGCACGCACCACCGGCTTCACAACGGTCGACCTTGGGGCGATGCGCGATGAATCGAAAGTGACGACTATGGGCCTGATGTTCGTTGGTGGCGCGGCCGGATCGACAGCCGGTGGTGTGAAGGTGGGGGCGTTCGCCCTCCTGCTCGCGGTAATGCTCGCGACCGTGCGCGGGCAGGAGCAGGTGAGTTTGTTCCGCCGCCGGGTGCCGAATGTCATTGTTCAACAGGCGACGACGCTCGCCTTGCTCCACGTTGGCCTCGTCTTCTGCTTCTCACTTGCGCTCACCTTTACATCGAGCCAGCCGTTCATCGACGCGGTTTTCGAAGCCATTTCGGCCCTCGGGACCGTCGGCTACAGCACCGCCGGCACGGTGAATTTCGGGACGGCTGGCCATATCGTCCTCATCCTTGCCATGCTCTTCGGGCGATTCAGCGCACTGTTGCTCGTCCTGTACATGTCGAAGCCCCGAAAGAAAATCGCATTCCAGTACGCCGTTGATAGCGTGAGGTTGAGTTAGTCATGAAAGTCGCAATTCTCGGTCTCGGCCGATTCGGGTCACAGCTCGTCACTGAACTTGTGGGCATGGGCGTCGAGGTTCTCGCTGTCGACTCTGACCCGGAGCTGGTGAACGACCTCGCCGAGATCGCCACGCTCGCCGCCCAGGGCAACGTCACCGACCTCGAATTCCTCGAATCCCTGGGAATCGAACACTACGACACCGTTTGCATCGCGATTGGCAGCGAAGTTGCTACCAGCGTGCTCGTCGCGCTCATGCTCAAACGCCGCTTCCAGCTCAAGCACGTGGTTGCCAAAGCCAGCACGAACGATCACGCCGAGGCACTCCGGCTTGCCGGTGCGGATCTCGTGGTCAGTCCCGAGCAGGAGGCCGCTATCGGGTTGGCGCACACGCTTGGCCCATCCAGCCATCTCAACGAGTACATCTCCCTCGGGCCAACCTTCGGCTGCGCCAAGGTCACCGCACCGGAAACCGCCGTCGAAAAGACGATTGGTTCGATCGATGCGTTCACGAAGTACCACGTCATCTTGCTCGCGATGGTTCGCGGCGAGAATGTGACCTTCCGGCCGGATCGGGAAGTGGTAGTCGAAGCGGGCGATGTCTGGCTCATCGCCGGCGAAGACGAACAGATGCGCCGCGCCGGCATCTAACTCGCGAGCCTCTGAGAAACGGAGCCGCTATGATGATCCGGCTGGCCGAAGTGGCGGAATGGCAGACGCGGTGGTCTCAAACACCATTGGGCTAAAACCCGTGTGGGTTCGAATCCCACCTTCGGCACCAGCGAGATAGGCCCTCGGCGGTAGGTATGAGGCCCTAGGAACTGCGAAGCCGGCTGAGAAGCGTCGTCAACATTCGGCCAACTTCGTCGACGAGCGTTTCGATTTCAGTGAGTTCCGCCCGTGGGATGTAACCAAGTCTCACGCAAAGTTCGAGCGCGGTATCCAGTTCCGCGAGCGACCCCCGAGCGATCGACTAGAAGTTGCCAAATTCCCGGGAACCCCGTCGGCCTTCCTTCTGCGATGTTGAGCGGGACCGAGGCCGCTGCCCGCGTCACCTGGCTCCAAAGTCCAAATCTCTCTTTGGCGTTCAACCTGTCGGCCACGCGATAGACCATCACCGCCAACTCGACCGATTTCTGCCAAACGATCAGGTCTCGATGAGATCGAATCTCGTTCATGGCACTGCCCTCGCTCGACCGCCTCTCCGGGACGCCCTACATTTATTGTCTGGGGCCTAAGGCCTACCGCCTATTCCCTATCTATTGCCGAGTGGTGTAACGGTAGCACACGGGTCTTTGGAGCCTTTGGTCGGGGTTCGAATCCCTGCTCGGCAACCACGAATCTAGAG
>JBATAT010000027.1:0-4214 GCA_049662005.1 Tepidiformaceae bacterium | reverse complement strand
AGCGTTAGCCCCGGTTCGTGCTGGTCGTAGTGGTCGCGGATGTCGCACATCCAGCGCCAGGTTGGCCATGGGTGCCAATCCACAAGCTGTGCCCGGAACTGTTCCGGCGAGCGAGTCCGCAACTGGGCAAGCAACTCCTCGTGGAGTTGTTCGCCCTCCGTCCTTACGAACGGCCAGGATAGACCGAGGTCTTGCTCGTGCATCCAGGTGTTGCGCCGTTCCGTATCGAACCCGATGGCTTCCGGCATTTCGCCGAGCGGCCTCGCCCGGCCGCCGAGGTTCGAAACGTGAAATCGCAGGTAGGCGTTGATGTGTGCCACCACATCCCGAAGCGACCAATCTCCAGCGACACCGGGCTCAGTGGGCGCCTTCGAACCTCGTTCGACGAGCGCCCGCCAGCGAACCCGCCGTTGCTCGATTTCGGCAATCAGTTCTTTGGGCGAAGGTTCGGATTTGCCATCGACGATGGCGACATGATTGGAATCAGCCATCGCGATCCCTGTCGTGGCACAGCCTCCCCCAAAATCGGGGGAGGCTGGGGTTGCGGTTAGCTGTTGAGGGCCACCGTGGCGTAGCCAGGGGTCGTCTTCTTGCCCTGTGGGTTCTCCGTCCACACTTCGAGGTCGACGAGCTTCTCCCCACCCTCTTCGTACTTCTTGGTGACAACGCCCTTGCAGATGATGTCTTCGTTCGGGAAGTCCATGCCGCGGTAGCTGCAACCGTACTTCTTGATCTTGCCGCTGTTGCCGACCCAGTCGTGAACGAGCTGCCCGAGGAACGCGTTCTTCAAAGCGCCATGGACGATGATGTTGCTGAGACCGGTGCCGGTGGCGAAGTCCTTATCGTAGTGAATCTGGTAGAAGTCACCGGAACCCGCAGCCCAGAGCACCAACTGCTGGGTGCTGCAGTTTTTCTTCAGTTCGGGGATGGACATCCCTTCGGAAACGTCGCTGAACGTGACAGCCATTGCCATAGCCTCCTAGTACCGGATCCCGGTGCCCGTCGCGATAGCAACGACCTTACCGTCCTGGTTCTTGTAAATGGTCTTGTTCGTGGTGATAAGCATCTCGCCGAGGCTGCCCTTCGTCTCTTCGTACGAAGCCACCTGCGAGGTCGATGTCAAGACATCGCCGGCGCAAATATCCCCGAGGTACTCGATCTCGGTGCCACCGTTGAGGACTCGCTTCAGCGGCCTGCTCGGCTCCGGGCCGCCGAACATCCCGCCCCCGCCGCGGCGCAAAGCTGAATTCGGGTTGAATACCGGCGTCCCGAGGTAGCCGGGAGGCGCCACGAGCCCGCGATAACCCGCGGCCTTGGCCGCCTCTTCGTCGTAGAAGATCGGGTCGGTGTGGCCGACCGACCGGGCGAACATGCGAATGGCCGTCTTGTCGACTTCGCTCGTGCTCGGCGCGGATTCCTTGCCCACCAGGGCCTTCATGGCGTCGGTAATCAGGGGTGGAAGTTCGTCTGCCAATTGCTTTCTCCGAATCGTAGTTGTGCGAACGGAACGATAACCCAACGGCGCAACCCTTGCCACTGATCGGCCCGGGAACTCACCTCTCAAAGATCAGGGCTTTTCCCTGCCTCTACCCGGAACCTCCACCGCCACATAGGGGAACGCCCAATGCGCCTCTGGCCGCTGCCTCCCTAAAGTCCGAAGGGCCCGGGCGAACGCTCGAGGTCCGATGAGGTGGCACACATGGGTCCTGGTTCGCCGATCGCACCGTTGCTCGAACGTTGGAACCAGTTGCCTCGCGCGCGCCAGCTGATGCTGGGCGGCATCGGCGCCGCCATGCTCATCGCCTTCTACTTCATCTTCGTCGCCTCCAGTTCGCCCGCGATGGTCGTCGCCTTCAGCGGCCTCGCCCCCGAAGACAGCGCCGCCATCGCCGACCAGCTCGAGAGCGATGGCACGCCATACACCATCGGTGGTGGCGGTTCGACGGTCTCGGTCCCGGCCAACCAGGTGGCCGAAGTTCGAATCAAGCTCGCCCAGGCAGGCCTCCCCAAGGGCGGTTCCGTCGGGCTCGAAATCTTCGACAAGACGAACTTCGGCGCCACGGATTTCGTCCAGCAGGTGAACTTCCAGCGCGCGATGGAGGGCGAACTCGCGCGCTCGATCAACACCCTCGATGGCGTGAAAGCCAGCCGCGTCCACATCGTCATGCCCGACGAGGCGATCTTCAAACAGGATCAGAAGGACGCGACCGCGAGCGTCGTCCTCCAGCTCACACCCGGTGTCCACCTCGGCGAAGGCCAGGTCATGGGCATCACGAACCTCGTCACGAACTCCATCGAGGGCCTCGAACGCAAGGGCGTCACCATCATCGACCAGACCGGCACCGTGCTCTTCGACGGGGCGACCTTCGATAACGCCTTCTCGACCGGCGCGACCGGCTCGCAGATGGATCTCCAGCGCCAGTACGAAGCCTCCCTCCAGAAGGATGTGCAGCAGACGCTGGCCAAGGTTGTCGGCCCAGGCCGTAGCGCCGTCACCGTCCGTGCTGCGCTGAACTTCGACCAGGTCACAGCAGTCAAAGATGAATTCGGCGCCGCCGATTCGGCCGTGCCACGAAGTACCACCAGCACCACGGAGACCTTCAACGGCTCAAACCTCAACGTCGGCAACGTTCCCGGTACTGGGACGAACGGCGGCACTGGCGGCGGTGCCAACACCACTGCCAACGGTGACAGCACCTACAACCGGACGGAGACCACCACCAACAACGAGATCAATCGCACGACTTCCACCACCGTGAAGGCGCCCGGTTCTATCGATCGCCTGAGCGTCTCCGTGGTACTCGATGAGAGCGTCACCGCCGCCCAGGAGGCCAGCATCACCAGCGCGGTCGCCGCTGCGGTTGGGCTCGATCAGGTCCGTGGAGATACCCTCAGCGTGACCCGCCTGCCGTTCGATGCCAGCGTCCGCGATGACCTCCTGCCCGCTGTCCAGGACGGTATCGGCACCTACCTCAACTATCTCAAGCTTCTCCTCCCGATGCTTGCGGTCGTCCTCGGCTTCGTCCTGGTCATGCTCCTGCTGCGTTCGCTGAGCAAGCGCCAGTTGAGCCTGCCGATGCCGCAGCAACAGGCGATGCTTGCCGGTGGCGCCGGCCTCGTCACGTTGCCGGCGAGTCCCGAAATGCCGGCCCTCCAGGCCGCGTCCGATCCACATGAAGACCGTGTCCTCAGGCTCGCCGATGCCAACCCGCGCGCCGTCGCGGACGTCGTCCAGACATGGATGCGGGAAGAGGAGTAGGCGGTGGTGAGGGCCGACGAAAAGCTGAAGGGCCGAAAGAAGGCCGCCGCACTCCTGATCACGCTGGGCAAGGAACGCTCGGCCGAAGTGCTGCGTCACATGAGCGACGAGGATATCGAACGCCTCACCTGGGAAATCTCCGCGATGGGTGAACTCAAGCACGACCAGCGCAAGGAAGTCATCGAAGACTTCGAAGAGTCGGCCGTCGCCCGCAACGTCATCTCAATCGGCGGCCTCGAGTACGCAGAGGAACTCCTCCGCATGGCACTCGGCGAAGACAAAGCCACCGAACTGATCGACCGCCTCTCGGCCACCTCGCCCACTGTCCCCTTCGGCTTCCTCCGCCACCTGAACGTCCAACAGCTCGTGAACTTCCTTTCGAACGAACACCCGCAGACGATCGCTCTCCTCACCTCGTTCCTTCAGTCCGACAAGGCCGCCCAGGTTCTCGCCGGTCTCGATCCCGAAATGGCCGCCGATGTCGCCCAGCGGATCGCTCTCATGGACCGCGCCAACCCGGACATCGTCAACGAAGTCGAAGCCGTCCTCCGCCGCAAGCTCAGCGCCGTGCTCCAACCCACCCGGCAGTCCCAATCCGTTGGCGGCATCGAAGTCCTGGTTAGCCTGCTCAAGCAATCCAGCCGGATGACAGAAAAGACGATCATCGAGGCTCTCGAAGACAACGAACCCGATCTCGCTGACCAGATTAAGAAGCGCATGTTCGTCTTCGAAAATATCGCCACGCTCGATGATCGCTCGATCCAGCGCATCCTCCGCGAGGTCGAAGTCCGCGATCTCTCCCTTGCCCTAAAAGCCACACCCGACAATGTGAAGGACTGCATCATGCGCAACATGTCGACTCGCGCAGCCGCCATGATGAAAGAAGACATGGACGCCTCTGGTCCGGTCCGCCTGCGCCAGGTGGAAGAAGCCCAGCAGCGCGTCGTTGAGATTA
>JBATAT010000026.1:0-9684 GCA_049662005.1 Tepidiformaceae bacterium | reverse complement strand
TCTCGGTCTCCGGGCCGGCCGACCGTATGGCCAGCCTCACCGAACTTCGCACCGAAGCCGTGCCAGTGACCAACGCCACCGGCGAAATCCGCCTCACAAGGAACATCGATACCCAGTTGGACAATCTCACGCTCGAACGCAAACAGGTCTCTGTGCGAGTGGCAGTCGAGCCTATCGTCTGTGCTGGCAGCTCCGATTCGACGCCGTGCTCCGGCGTTACCCTTCCGGTTGCGCCACTGGTGGTCGATCAACCGGGAGGTCTTGTCGTAACGAACGCGCTCCGCCTGAATATCCAGCTCACCGGCCCCCTTGTCGAGCTGGCGAAACTGACACCAACATCGATTACCGCCCGCATCTCGCTGGCGAACGCTGTCGTTGGCACGGGCTTCTACCCGGTCACCGTTGTCATCCCCGCGAATCTTTCTAACCTCGGCATTCGCGCCGAAACACCACCGGCAGTCCAGGTCACCCTGGAGGCCGCCACGCCATGAGTGCCGCAACCGATGCCCTCGCCCGCGTGGTTATCGTCGGCCGCCCGAACGTCGGGAAGTCGTCGCTATTCAATCGCATCTTTGGGGAACGCCGCGCGATCGTCGAAGACGAACCCGGGACCACCCGTGACCGCGTCGAAGCCGATGTCGAATGGCAGGATGTTCGCTTCCGGCTCATCGACACCGGTGGCTACGAAACCGATGCCGAGAGCGTGTACGCGCCGCTGATTGTCGAACAGATCAAGACGGCCATGGCCGGCGCCGCCGTGGTTATTTTCTGCCTCGATGCTCGCGATGGCCTCACCGCCAGCGATTACGACATGGCCGAAGTCGTCCGCCGTGCGAATCGCCCAACCATCGTCGTCGCCACAAAAGCGGACAACGAACGGCGCGAGATGATTGGCGTCGCCGAAGCATCTGCCCTGGGCCTTGGCGACCCCATGCCGATCAGTGCGATGCACGACATCAACGTCGGCCTCATGCTCGATGAGGTCATCAAGCTCATCCCGCACGATACGACGCTCGTCGAAAGCGACCGGGTTCGCCTGGCGATCATCGGTCGCCCCAACGTCGGCAAATCGATGCTCGTGAACTCGATCCTCGGCCATCAGCGCGTGATCGTGAGCGACGTCGCCGGGACGACCCGCGACGCCATCGACACCGAAGTCGATACGCCCGAGGGCTCGTTCCTCCTCATCGACACGGCGGGTATCCGGCGTCCGGGCAAACTCGGGAAGGGTGTCGAACTCCATTCCGCGATGCGCACCGAATCCGCCGTCGAGCGATGCGACGTTGCCGTTCTCGTCATCGATGGCACCGAAGGCGTCACCTCCCAGGACATGCATATCGCTGGCGCCGCGATGGACAACCTTCGCGGCCTCATCCTTGCCGTGAACAAGACCGACCTCTGGGAAGATCCGGAAGAGCGCCGCGCCTGGGCAGAAACACAGATGCGTGGGCGCGTCACGTTCGCACCCTGGGCGATGGTCACCTTCATCTCTGCCCTCACCGGGAAGGGCACCTCCGACCTGCTGAAAATGGCGAGGGACGCTCGCGACGCCCGCCGCCGCCGCCTCACCACGGCCGAATTGAACAGCACCCTGAACAAGGCCATCCGCGACCATGTCCCCCCGCTCGTCCAGAACAAGCGCTTCAAGCTGCTCTACGCGACCCAGGCTTCGATCGACCCGCCGAGCTTCATCCTTTTTGTGAACGACCCGAAGCTGGTCCATTTCAGTTATCGCCGCTACCTCGAACGGCGGATCCGTGAATCGGCGGATTTCGAAGGCACAGCCATCAAGCTGGTGTTCAGGGCCCGAACCGAGGATGATCCGCGGTCGTGACCGGGTATCTCGTCACCATCGTCCTGGGATACCTCCTCGGCTCAATGCCCTGGGGGCTCATCGTCGGGTTCATCTGGCTCCGGCGTGACATCCGCGACTCCGGGAGCGGCAAGACCGGCACGACGAACGTCCTCCGCACCGCCGGCAAGGTCCCGGCCGCGCTCGTGGCGATCCTCGATATCGCCAAAGGCGCCGTGCCAGCGCTCGTGGGACGATATGTGTTCGACAGCGATGGCGCAGCGGCGGCCGGGGCAGCTGCCGCAGTGGTTGGACATGTCTGGCCCGTGTTCGCCGGTTTCCGCGGCGGGCGAGGCGTGGCCAGCACCTATGGGGGAGTGCTCGGGCTCGCACCACTGCTCTCGCTCGGCTTCCCGGTGATCGGCGCCATCCTCATCCTCGGCTCGCGCACAGTCTCCGTGATGTCCGTCGTCGGTGTACCGATCTGTGCGGTCCTCGTCGCCGTCGCGGCTGCCCTCGGCTGGACGCAGTGGGAGTATGCCGTGTTTGCGTTCTTCGCAACGGCACTCGTGGAATACAAGCACATCCCGAACATCCAACGCCTGCGCGCCGGTACCGAACCGAAAATCGGGCAGGGTGGCAACCGCCCGGCGACCGGCTGAGATGGCGCGCTACGTTGTCCTCGGCGCCACGTCCTGGGGCGTCACGCTTGCCTCGCTTCTCCATCGCAACGGTCATCGCGTCACCATCCTCACGCGCACGGAAGCGGAGGCCGCCGGGGTGCACGCGGCTCATGGTCTCGCGCGACTGCCCGAACTGACCCTGCCCACGGATCTCGAACTCCGGACCGGGCCGATGGCGGAAGCGTTCGAAGGGCTCATCGCGGCCGTCCCGGCGCAATCGCTCCGCGCCAGTATCGCGATTTCGGGCCTGCCGAGGACCCTGCCCGTGCTTTCGGCGGCCAAGGGCATCGAACTCGCCACTTCCTTGCGCATGAGCGAAGTGTTCGTCTCGGAAGGCTGGGAATCATCCCTCGTGGCCGCGATTTCGGGTCCGAACCTCGCCCACGAGATCGCGCGCGGCCTTCCCGCAACCGCCGTCGTCGCTTCCGAATCTCCGTTGGCCGCCCAGATGTGGCAGCAAGCCCTCTCCGGCAGCACCTTCCGCGTGTACACGAGCGACGACCTTATCGGGGTTGAACTCGCCGGCGCCTACAAGAACGTCATCGCTATCGCCGCTGGAGCGGCCTGGGGTCTCGATTTCGGCGCGAATACGGTCTCCTCCATCATGACGCGCGGACTCGCGGAAATGACTCGCCTCGGGGTCGCCATGGGCGCCAATCCCCTCACCTTCCAGGGCCTCGCGGGTGTGGGCGATCTCGCTGCTACCTGCTTCTCGCCGCTCAGCCGGAACCGTCGCTTCGGCGAAGCGCTCGCTCGCGGCCAGACCGTCGATGAGGCGCGTGCGAGCATCGGTGAAGCCATCGAAGGCGCCTCCACGGCCTCTGTCGCACTCGCGCTGGCAACCTCGCTGGGGGTCGACCTCCCCATCTGCACGGTCGTCGTGGAAGTGGTTGACGGCAGCAAGACGGTCCTCGAGGCGATGGCCGGGCTGCTTTCTCGCCCTCTTCGCCCGGAAGCCGCTTCGCCATCCTGATGCTAAAGTCAGTACATGGCGGATTCTCTCGGACAGCTTTTGGAAATGCTCGCAGACGGCCACGAACTGGCCACACCGGAGTTCGCTGCGTTCTCTGACCTTGCCCGCTCCGATGTCGCCCTCGTGAAGGAACACTGGCCCGGTCTCAGCGTCCAAACCCGCGCCCTCCTCCTCGAGCGCGCCAGCGAGTTCGCCGATGTAAACCTTGAGTACAACTTCGAAGCACTCGGCGTGCTCGCGCTCGATGACCCTGACCCCGAAGTCCGCGAACGGGCTGTCACCACCCTCTGGGAATCCGAAGACAAGCGCATCGGCGCCCGCCTTGCCGAACTGGCGACTACCGATGAAGGCCCCGGTGTCCGCGCGGCGGCAGCCCTCGCCCTCCACGGTTTCGTCGAATCGCTCATCGGTGGCCGCTTCGATGAAGAGACCAATCGAACCATCGTCAACGCGCTTCGCCTCGCGGTCGAAGACGCTGACGTCGGCGTTCGCGCCGCCGCACTCGAAGCTGCCGGCGCGATCCCGGAGGAATGGGTATCGGATCGCATCCTCGATGCCTACGAGAGCGATGAACGCGAACTGCGCGTCAGTGCGCTTCGTGCGATGGGCGATTCCGCGCTCGAACGCTGGGTCGAGTACATCTCGGACCAGCTCTATTCGGGCGAAACCGAATTGCGCCTCGAAGCCGTCCTCGCAGCCGGCGCGAACGGCGCGGAGTCGCTCGTTCCGCCGCTGGGCGAAGCCCTCGCCGACGACGACCCGGAGGTCGTGCTCGCGGTCATCGAAGCGCTCGGCGAAATCGGCGGCGAAGAGGCAGTGGAACTCCTGACCGAGTACGCACCCGTCGCGCCTGCAGGCTTCGAAGAAGCACTCGACGCGGCCCTCGCCCTGGCAACCGATGCCACCATGTTCCGCCGATTCGGGGAACTCGCTGCTGATGACGACGACGACAATGACGATGACGACCGGGAGGACGAAGAATGAGCCGGCGATTACCGGTCAAGGAAGCGGAGTCGGCCGGTGGTGTCGTTTGGCGGCGCGGCGAGGATGACCGCATCGAAGTCGTCGTTTGCGGCCGCCGTTCGAGCCGCATGTGGGGTTTGCCCAAAGGCACGCCCGATGATGGCGAGAACATGCAGCAAACCGCGCTGCGCGAAGTCCGCGAGGAAACCGGCCTCCAGGTCCGCCTTGGCGAACAGCTCTCGACCATCGAGTACTGGTTCACCGCCAACGGCATTCGCTACCACAAACGCGTCCATCATTGGCTGATGGAGCCCGTCGGAGGCGACGTGGCCGACCACGACCACGAGTTCGATGAGGTCCGCTGGCTCGACGCTGCTGAGGCCTACGAAACCCTGACCTACGATGGCGAGCGCGGGCTCGTTGCCGAGGCGGCCCGCAAACTCGGCGAGCCGATTGACCTATGACCGCGCCATCGCTCGCCGACCTCGTCCTCGCTTCCGGTTCGAACGTTCGTATCCGGCTCCGCGTTCGGGCTGATGGGCACGACGAGTTCCGCTGGCGAAGCGACCCGGAGACCTCCCGTTTCGATGGCCGCCCACCGAATAAAGACCCCTTTGAGCGCTTCATCGACGCGTTCGGCTACGAACTCGCCTATGGCCGAACCGATCGCGAACAGTTCGCCATCGATACCGTCGATGGCCAGCACATCGGCACGATCATGCTCTACAACCTCGGACGTGACGGCGACTCCGCGGAGCTGGGTATTTCCATCGGCGAGCCGGCGGCCCGCGATCGAGGGCTGGGGCGCGAAGCGATCACCGTCTTCCTCCGTTGGGTGTGGAATAACCGCCCGGTTCGCGTCGTCTATCTCCACGCGCTGGCCTGGAACGAGCGCGCCATCCGCGCCTTCCGCGCGGCTGGTTTCGATGACTCCGCGAGAGTCTTCCGCGACTCGCAAGAACTCCTGCGGATGGAGGTCCGCCGCGAGTGGTGGATGCTCTGGGAGATGGAAGGCCGCTTCCGCTTGACCACCCCCAACGAGACGGAAACCGAACCGCAACGAGATTCGGAAGAAGCCCAGCATGGCCAGAAGCAACCTGCCCCGGCCGAGCGCTGACACCGTTCGTTCACCCCGCTGTCACCACCCGTAACGCCCATGTGCACCTCCCTGATCTGGACAGAACGGTGCGTGTGCCGACATTCCTTGTAGAGCAACGCGCCAATGCCCCGGTCAGAGGCGGCGCCTGCGAGAAGGTGTTATGGAGCCGACGTACCCCAGCACGTCAGGAAACCTCGCGATGCAGCAGGAGTTCGAAGCAGAACCCCGAAGCATACCGCGGCCTGCGCCATCCCATCTCAAAGCCCTCCCTTCGCTGCCTGAGGCTCCGGACCACGTCCACGAACTCGGTCTGCCCGAGCGGTTCATCGAAGACCTCGCCCTCAAGACGCTCTATCGCATCACCGTGCCCAGCCCCGTTGGTGTCGCGAACTCCATGCGCGTAAGCCCCGGTGTGGCCCGCGAAGCACTCGACGAACTCCGGCGCCAGCGCCTCGTCGAAACCACCTCTGCATCCGGCCGCCTCGAAACCGAGTGGCAGTACCGCCTCACCGAACTCGGCATGCACGAAGCCGAGTCAGCCTTCGGGCGCAGCAAGTACGTCGGCCCCGTCCCCGTTCCGATCCAGGACTACTTCAAAGTCCTCGAACGGGACAACGAAGTCGGCGCTCCGGATCCGGTCCGCCTCGCGCGCGCGCTCCAGCAACTGGTGCTCGCCCGCGATGTTGTGGCCAAAGTCTGCCTGGCGCTCACCTCTGGCCGCCCGGCCATGCTCTGGGGTGCCCCGGGCAACGGCAAGACGACGATCCTCGAACTCACCAGTGAGGCCATCCAGGGCGTCACTCTGATGCCCATGGCGGTCTACGTCAGCGGCCACATCATCCGCCTCTACGATGACCTCGTGCACCAGCTCGTCGAAGGCGAAGACACGGCCGATGCGACCTCGCAATACGACCGCCGCTGGCTTCGCATCCGCCGCCCATTCGTCTTCGTTGGTGGCGAACTCCGCCACGAAGACCTCGACCTTTCCTACGATCCGGCTCTCGGTTACCACCAGGCGCCACCGCACGTAAAAGCCCACGGTGGCCTGCTTGCGATCGATGACTTCGGCCGCCAGCAGGTCTCGCCCCACGCCCTCCTCAACCGCTGGATCGCCGCACTCGAACGCGGCGAAGACACGATGGCACTCGTCACCGGCGAACGCATCACCTTCCCGTTCCGCTCCACGATCTGCTTTAGCACGAACCTCGAGCCGAAGACCATGCTCGAAGAAGCACACCTCCGCCGGATCCCCTACAAGATCCGGATCCCTGAGCCGACACCCGAACAGATGGCCGAGATCTTCCGCCGCTTCGCCGACGCGATGGGTGTCGAAGCCACCCCGGCCGGCATTGAAGCCGCCGTTGTGATGGTTCGCCGCGCGAGCAACGGCAACTTCCGCAGCTGCCACCCGCGCGACGTCCTCCAGCTGATCATCGAAGAATCCCGCTTCGTGAAACGCCCGGCGGTGCTCGAACCCGGCGCCGCGCGCCGCGCCTGCGAAGTCTATTTCGCCGTCGATCCGGGACCGATCGTCAAGCAGTAGCGCCCATGTCCGCACCAGCGCGCGGTGCGGCACCCGCCCGTAAGAACCAAACAGCCCGCTCAGAATCTCCGAGCGGGCTGTTTGCGGTATTGCCTTGGTAGCGCGTAGGGGATTCGAACCCCTGATCTCCGCCTTGAAAGGGCGGCACGATGCCCAATCATGTCCCGACCAGCTGCGGCACGTTATGAATCTGCCGCGCAGCCGGCAGTGTTTGGGCAGTTCGGGCACTATTTGGACACCAAGCGGCATGCGAAGTGTTCGATCGCCCCCGGGAGTAGCGTATGTAGAGCATGGAAGTCACCGGTAGGTCGGCTGAGGCGGCCCAACAGTTGCGCCACGAAGTTCGGACGCGAGAAGCAGCGGTTCCAACCGCGCTCGCGCTCTGCGAGCGGTACGCTCAGCGTGTCTACCGGTTCGCGGCGATGGTCTCGCGCGGAGACGTGGAGGCAGAAGACCTGGCCCAAGACGCACTGGAGCGGGCGATCCGCCGGCTTAAGACGTTTGACCCGTCCCGCGGCACGGTGGACGCGTGGCTTTGGGCCATCGTCCTGAGCGCTGCTGCAGACGCGGGCCGGGGCGCAAGACGACGCCACCTGCTCGCCGATCGTCTTCGCGCTCTGTCCGACCGTAGCGAAGCCATTCAGCCACCGCCGGCCATTCCTGTCAGTAGCGGGGACTTGCTCGCCGCCATCCGAGAACTGGGGCCACGCGACCGCTCAATCATCGCGCTTCGCTTTGGGGCCGACCTTGGCTACGCGGATGTCGGGGTTGCGCTTGACATGACAGCTTCGGCGGCGGGAGTAGCGGGCCGCCGGGCACTCGCCAGGTTGCGTTCCCGATTGGAGAAAGGATCAGAGTCATGAGTTCGAACCTTGAGGAGCAAATACGGGCCCTGTCTTTAGCTCTGCCGGAGGGCTTCACCTCGCGCGTGCTTGCCAGAGCAGCCGGACTGGTGCCGGAGTCGGCGCCACCCCGATGGAGGAGCAGGAAGCTCGCGGCGGGGTTGGCAATCGGGGGCCTGTTCGTCGGAGCAAACGTTGCTGCGGCGGGGTATGTCCCCGGTTACGCCGAGATCGTCCGCAGCCTCCCGTTCGTCCCACCGAACCACGCGGTGCAGATCACGCGCGAGGCAGGCATTCCCGAACAGGATGTGGTGCCGCACGGTGCGACGTTGGCGCTGGGGAAGTTCCTGCTCGACTTCGTTGGGACATACGCCGACGCGTATCGAACCACCGTCCTGGTGACAGCGGATCGCGACTCCGCGGAAGTTCCTCGAACGTTCACCGCCGCAACTATCTACCTGAAGGATTCCGCTGGTCGTAGCTACAGCTTAAGGGGCGGAACCGGCGAGATTGCCTACGGCTCGACCGCGGCCCTTGACTTCGAACCATTGATGCCCGGCGTCGCCGACGAAGGGCCGATCGTACTTGTCATTTCCAACCTCGACGTTGACCTCGGGGAGAGCTATCGAGGCACATGGGAAATCGAGCTTTCGTTCGAACCGAAAGCAGCGCCACCCCTTCCGATCCCGTCAGCACCGCTGGTGAGCGGGGACACGAAGTACGCCGTCACCTCGATAGTAGCTTCGGGATTCCGGCTCATCGTCGAGTGGCAGGCTACTGGCCCGGCCGCGGACCGACTCGCCGATTTCCGTCGCGAAAATCCACCCGCCTTATGGCGCGAACAACCCCGGTTCGACTGGCTTGTCCACCAGGATGAGTCCATGCGCTTCAGTCTCTGGCCTCAGGTGTTCGATTCTGAAGGCATCCGGGTTGGCGGCTCCAGGTCTGGCGATGGAGAGATCGTAGGCAACGTGTATTACGGATTTCAGGAGATTCAGCTCCCCGCGCCCGGTGAGTACACGATTCGCTTCGGGGAATTCACGGAGGCGGGCGACTGGGACTACACCTCCTCTGATCCCGGATGGACAGTGAAGGTCCAGGACTGACGCGAAGCAATTGGCTGAGCGGTTGATTCGGGAGTCCGGGACTGCGCCGTCAGATCCCAAACAGCGAGCCCGCCGTCCGGCGGGCTTACGCCTCGTGTACTTGGTAGCGCGTAGGGGATTCGAACCCCTGATCTCCGCCTTGAAAGGGCGGCGTCCTAGGCCTCTAGACGAACGCGCCGTACCCGAAATCGTACCATCCGCGCCCCGTTAGCGGCTATCGGATCGGAGGAAAGCCGCTGCCCTCCGCGGCGCTCAATCCAAAATCAAAACTCCAAAATCCAAAATAGCTACAGTCCCTGGTTGAAGTCCGCGAACGAGAAGAGGTCGTTCAAACCCGTCAGGCGGCCGGAGATGAGCAGCACGCCGACCCCGATGAGCATCAGTCCGCTGACGACTTCGATCACCGGCGTGTAGGGCTGGATCTTTCGCATGAATCGGTTCACATCGGATACCGCTAGCCCGGCGATCAAGAACGGCACCGCTAGCCCGAGCGAGTACCACGAGAGGAGGTAGGTGCCCCGAAGCGCCCCGCCCGAATCCGCCGCGAGCGTAAGGATGCTCCCGAGAATCGGCCCAACGCACGGCGTCCACCCCAACCCGAACGCCCCGCCCACGAACCCCGAACGCAGGTAGCCGACGGGCCGGTTCGACCCGATTCGAACTTCCACCGTGCGCGAAAACAG
>JBATAT010000025.1:0-3633 GCA_049662005.1 Tepidiformaceae bacterium | reverse complement strand
CCACCCGGGCAGTGAGGCATCGGCTAGCGTGTTCCCGACTTCCGGTGGCGCCGGAGTGGCTGGCCCAACCCCGCCCGACGAGGGTGGCTGGATCATGCAGGCCGGTTCTGAGTAGGGGCCGGTTTCGTCGTTGACTACGGTTCGAACGCGGTAGCAGAGGATATCGAACGTTCCGACCCGTTCTTCGAACGCGGCCTTGCCGTTAACCGCCGGAGCGGACACCGAAGCGTGTACCTTACCCCAGTCGAGTACGTTGGCGCTGCTTGGCCGCGGAGTCCGCTGGATATCGAAGGACCCGGCAAATCCCGGCAGCACATCCCACGTGAGCCTCGCAGTGTGAATCTGCTTTTCTGGCGGCAACGGGACATCGTGATCGTCGAGGAGGATCGATTCTCTGACGAGGTTCAGGCCCGTGGGCGCTGGCCAGGGCGTTCCACCGGGCACGGGCGTTGTGGGCGGTTCGGGCGTGTTCGAAGGTGTCGGCGTCAGCGCACTCGCCGAAGGGCCTGGAACCGCCGCCGCCATCGCCAGGATGACGACAGCGATTGCTGCGACGCGTGCGCTCCACACATTCATAGCCCGGGAGGATAACCAGTCAGCCCCGGCTTGACCCTACCCTATGGACAAGATTGCGTTTCGTGCTGTGCGCAGGGCTACGATGCTCCGGGCTCAACAATGGCCATGTCCCCGGCGAGACCTGCGAAGTGGCGAACGTTGAACGTGAGGAGCAGTTCGGCGCCGGAGGCACGAGCAGTCTCGGCGATGAGTGCGTCGTAGACGCGGCCCCCGGTAACGCCAGCCTTCACCGCTCGTTCGATGACCTCGAGGCAACTTCCGGCTGGCATTTCTCCTACCTCCGAGCTGTTGGCGAACGCCGAGACTGCTGCGAATGCTGCCAACGGGCCAAGGCGCAGAGCCGGTGGCACCCGGGTGAGGACTGAGTAAGTCTCCAGCAAGACATGGCCGGGAAGAACCATCGTCTCGGAGTTGTCCAACCGCGATTCGATCGCTTCCACAGCAACCCGGTTGAACGGGTGATTCGCCTGTGAGGCCGCGATAAGCACGTTGGAATCGACCGCAAACCGAGTCACTCCTGCGCAGGCCCGTCTAAGTCTGATATCAGGCCGCGTTCATTGCGAATGGTCTCAATCAACTCATCAACCATTTCCCGAGTCAAAGTCGACGCGGACTCATCCGGAACCGCGACAAGAAATCGGCCACGGCGCTCCAGTCTGACCGTGCTCTCCGCCGGCGCGACCTCAATCCGCCCATCACGGCAGCGAACTTCCAGCTCCATCCCGGGCGTCAGCCCAGCCTCGTCGCGGAGGCGCTTAGGGATAACGAGGCGGCCAGCGGCATCGATGGTAGTTTTCATGGTAGACATTCTACCATCTCTGCCCGCCGCCCCATTCCCGCGGGCTACACCCCGTCGTTCGTTGGCGTGCCGTAGGCCTTGCGCAGGTCGGTCTTGAGGATCTTGCCCATGGCGTTTCGCGGCATCTCGCTGATGACGGCGAGGTACTGGGGGGCCTTGAATGACGCGAGTTGCGTTTTGGCGTAGGCCGTCACTTCTTCCGGTGTCACCTTTTGGCCCGGGTGGAGGACGACGACCGCCTTCACAACTTCACCCCATTCGACATCGGGGACGCCAATGACTGCCGCCTCATCGATGGCGGGGTGCGATTCGAGGACGTTCTCGATCTCGCCGGGGGAGATGTTCTCGCCACCGCGAATGACGATGTCTTTCTTGCGCCCGGTGATGAAGAGGTAGCCGCCTTCGTCGATCTTGCCGACGTCTCCGGTGTGGAGCCAGCCATCGATGATCGCCGTGCTGGTGGCATCTTCCTGCTTGTAGTAGCCCTTCATCACGCGGTCCGAACGGACGCAGATTTCGCCCTCCTGGCCCGGAGGGAGGAGGTTGTTGCGCTCATCCATGATCCCAAGTTCGACATCGGGCATCGGCTTCCCGACGGAGCGGAGGCGCTGTTCCTTGAGTTCCCGATCGGTGCTCAGGTCATGGTCTTCGGGCCCGAGGAAGGTCAGGGTTGCGGTCGATTCCGTCTGGCCGTAGGCGTTAATCAGGCCGATCCCCTTGGGAGAGAAGACATCGCAGGCCTTGCGCACGACTTCGTAGGGCATGGGCGCGGCGCCGTAGGTGATCTGGCGCATGGAGCTGAGGTCATACTTTTCGAAGTCCGGCACTTCCATGATTCGCTTCAACATCGTGGGGACGACGAACGCATGCGTCGTTCGCTCATCGTGGACGGCCTGGAGCCAGAGTTCGGGCGAGAACTGGTTCAGGATGACGAGCGTCCGGCCAGACCAGATGCCGAGCATCATCGTGGTCGCGCCAGCGACATGGAAGAAGGGAGCAGAGACGAGCAGCTTGTCATGGACTTCCGGGTCGGCTGGCTGCTGATTCGTGACGTAGGCCGTCATGTCGAGGTAGGTCAGCTGGACGCCCTTCGGCAGCGCGGTGGTGCCAGAGGTAAAGATGATGATGGTCGCGTCCTTGTCATCGACGTCGGTCCAGATCTCTTCCTCGCCGGCATTTGCGACGAGTTCATCGAACGCGTGGTTCCCTGGCGTGGCCGGCCCGTAGTTGATGACGTTCTTGACCGAGGTGAGTGTGGGGCGAATGCGTTCGACGAGTTCCACGTAGCGATCCGAAACGAAGACCGCCTGGCAATCCGAGACGTTGAGCATGAACGTGAGCTCTTCGTCTTTCGAGCGATAGTTGAGGGGCACGAAGGTCACGCCGAGCATGGCACAGGCGTAATAGCTGATGACGAAGTCGGCGCTATTTTGCGACATCGTCGCGATTTTCTGGCCCTGTTCGATGCCGAGCGATTGGAGCGCGTTGGCAAGTTTGACGACGCGCGGGTACATCTCTCCGAACGTCACCCGCTTGTGGTCGGCGCCGCCAAGTTCGACGAGCGCCTCGCGATCTGGGACGACCGCAGAGGAGATCTGCAGGAATTCAATGGTGTTCATTGTGGCTCCAGGATGAGGCTATTCAGTGCCGCCGAATTCTACGGGATGCATAACCGTTGGGCGAACGGCGCGGCCTTAGAATACCGTCCGTGGATCGGAAGGAACTCTGGAGGCGAATCAACTCACGCCCGCGGAATGTCCGCTTCGCGGAGGTAGAGCAGTTGCTTCTCCTGTCTGGATGGACGCTGGAGCGCACGAAAGGGAGCCATGCCTTTTAACCGAAATGGGTCGATGCGGATTTCGGTCCCCTTTCGTCGTGGGACTATACTGGTGGCATACGTCCGTGACGTTCTGGAGAGAACAAAGGAGGACGGCGAATGACGCCTGGCTCGGATGTCTCGATCGCGGCGGCGAAGCTTGCTGACCGCCCCTACCGGAAGGTGATCCGCGGAAACGATGCGGATGGGTTTCTCGCCGAGGCCCCCGAATTGCCCGGTTGTGTAACTGCGGGCGAATCCGTCCAGGAAGCTCTGGAGATGCTCCAGGATGCGATGGAGGGTTGGATCGAGGTAGCGTTGGCCGCAGGCGAGCACATACCAGAACCTGAAGCTGCCAGGCTCTCTGCATAGCAGCTAAATCAACTCGCACCTCTCAAAGTGACGAAATACTGAGCAACGGCAGCGTTGGCCGCCGACAACC
>JBATAT010000024.1:0-5403 GCA_049662005.1 Tepidiformaceae bacterium | reverse complement strand
CTTCAAGCGCGGCGATCGCATATCCCGAGACAGGTTCGCCCGGGGCGGGAATACTCTCGGGAACCCGGCCGGTGTACACCTCAACCGCGTGCCGCCAGCCGCGGGGAGTGACTTCGACCGAACCCAGCGCTGACTCCTGGCCCACGAGGGCACGCACGTCATCGGTGAGGAGAGATTTGTCGGGCATTGTTGACCAAGCGTACCGGCGCGAGTCGACAATCGCCAACCGCCAATCAACAATCGAACCATGATCTACCTGGATTATGCCGCGACCTCGCCGCTTCGAGCCGCGGCGCGCGAAGCGATGCTGCCGTTTCTCGACGGGCGCTTCGGCAACCCGAGCGGGCTGTATGCAATTGGGCGCGACGCCCAGGCGGCCGTCGACAGTGCGCGGCAGACCGTGGCGGAGTGCCTTGGAGCTCGGCCGACGGAGATCCTGTTCACCAGCGGGGGCACGGAGAGCATCAACGCGGCGACGCTGGGCATCGCCTACGCGATGCGGCGGGCGGGCGCGGGCAATCACATCATTACAACCGCGATCGAGCACCACGCCGGAATCCATGTGGCTCAGCAGCTCGAAGAGCTCGGCTTCGAAGTCACCACGATAGGGTGCGATGGTAGCGGTCGAATCAGCATCCCCGAGTTTACCCGGGCGCTTCGGCCCGGCACCGTCCTCGCCAGCGTGATGCTCGCGAACAATGAGGTCGGCACGGTTCAGCCAATCGCCGATGTCTCCGGCGTATTGCGGGAATTCGCGAACGATGCGGGGCATCGAGTCGCGCTGCACACGGATGCGGTCCAGGTGCCAGGCTGGCGCGGTATCGACGTCCGTGCGCTCGGAGTCGACGCCCTGAGCCTTTCGGCGCATAAGTTCGGCGGGCCAAAGGGCAGCGGTATCCTCTACCTGAAACGAGCGACGCCCTTCCGGCCGCTCTTGCATGGCGGTGGACAGGAGATGCAGAAGCGGGCGGGTACGGAAAATGTTGCCGGGATCGCCGGTACTGCCGCGGCGTTGGCAGTGGCTTCGAACGGCACAGCCGAGCGAAGCGAGCGTGTCCGGGGCCTCCGTGACCGGTTGCGTGATGGCATCTTGGGCCGAGTGGGCGGTTCGCAGGTTAACGGCTGCCAGGAGAACTGCGTGCCCAACAACCTCAATATCTCGTTCGATGGTGTCGAGAGCGATGTGCTCGTGCGGCGGCTTGATGAACACGGCATCGCGGTCAGTTCCGGGAGCGCCTGTTCGAACTCAACCTGGGAACCGAGCCACGTGCTGATGGCGATGGGCGTTCCAATTCGCCGTGCCGTCGGGAGTATCCGTTTCTCCCTCGGCGAGGGCACAACTGCTGCGGAGATCGACGAGGTGCTGAAGGTGCTGCCGCCGGAGGTGGAGGCGGCCCGGGTGGAATCGGCGTTGCCGTTGACGGTCTAAGAGAGCTGCACCGGAACGAGGCCCAGAAGGCTACGGAATGTGGAGTTCTCCCTCCGACGCTCGACCATTTGGTTCACTTCGGCAGTTCATCAAGGTGAAGTCGACACGCTCAAGCTACCCGTCGATAATCCTCGGGCACTCCGAATCGAGGATCGCCCAATGCTTCTCCATGATGTCCTGAACCACGCCGTTAAGCTTTACCCGAATAAGACCGCCCTGATAGATGGTGACACGACGTACACCTATGGCGAGACGAGCGAGCGTATTCGCCGGCTCGCATCGGGGCTTCTCGGCCTCGGGTTGGAGCCAGGCGACCACATCGCGATCCTCGCGAACAACTCCCACCGATACTTCGAGACCTACTTCGTCTGTAGCGTGGCAGGGATGCCGCTGGCGCCGCTCAACATCCGGCTCGCGGCGCACGAGTTCGAATTCATCCTGAACGATGGCGAAGTGAAAGCACTCTTCCTCGGCGCGGAGTATGTCCCGCTTTACGAACAGTTCAAAGCACAAACACCGGGCATCAAGCATGTGATTGCATTGAACGCCGAAGTCGAGGGCGGGATCGATTACGAAACGTTGATAGCGGAGAACGAGCCGTTCAGCGGAGTGGCGCGCGAGTGGCTCGAAACCGACATGCTGAACCTGTGTTACACGGGTGGAACAACGGGCCTCCCGAAGGGTGTGATGCTGAGCCAGCGGGCGGTGGTTTCGAACGCGCAACACGCCATGATGACGTTCGGGTTCAGCGAGCGGGACACCTGGCTGCATGTCGCGCCGATGTTCCACCTGGCCGATGCGTGGGCCACCTACGCGTTCACGATGGTTGGTGGGACGCACGTCTTCAATACGTCGTTCTCACCACAGCTATGCCTCGAGACGATCGAGAAGCACAAGGTAACCAAGACCATTTTGGTTCCGACGATGATCAACTTCCTGGTGAACTTCCCCGGCCTTTCGGGCTTCGACACGAGCAGCCTCGACTTGATGCTCTACGGTGCTTCGCCGATGCCGGTCGACCGGCTCATCGCGGCGAAGAAAGCGCTCGGGGCAAAGCTTTGCCAGGCATACGGCATGACGGAAACGAGCCCGCTGCTGACGGCTATGCAGCTCGATTGGACCTTCTACGAAGGCAGCGACGAGCAGGTGAGACGGCTGGCCAGTTGTGGTCGCGAAATCTCCGGCGTGGAAGTGCGGGTGGTGGATCAGGAAACGGGCGAGGATGTTCGGCCGGGCGAGGTGGGTGAAATTATCGCGCGTGGTTCGAATGTGATGAACGGCTACTGGAAGCGCCCAAAGGAAACCGAGGAGGCGCTCCGGGGCGGCTACATGCACACCGGTGACCTGGCCACGATCGATGAGGAGAACTTCATCTTCATCGTCGATCGGGCGAAGGACATGATCGTTTCGGGCGGCGAAAACGTGTACTGCGCCGAAGTAGAGAACGCTCTCTACGAGCACGCCGACGTATTGGAAGCCGCTGTCCTGGGAATCCCAGATGACCGGTGGGGCGAGGCCGTGATTGCGATCGTCGTCCCGAGAGAGAATGCCAACCCGACCGAAGAGGCGATGATCGAACACTGCCGCGGCCTGATCGCGGGGTTCAAGTGCCCGAAGCAGGTGATCTTCCACAAGGAGCCCCTGCCGAAGTCGGGTGCGGGGAAGATCTTGAAGACCGAGTTGCGGAAGCCATATTGGGAGGGGAAGACCCGGCAGGTGAACTGAGGCGCGGGAGGTGATTTTGGATGAGTGAGCTTCCGAGGTTCACACTCAGTGTTGCAGTCCTGCTCCGCGAACCCGCAATCGATAGGAAACCGACCGGTAGCGGTCGGCCCCACGTAGGGTGGTCAACTCACGGGGGCAAGCGCGCGAACGGGGTCTGGGATCGGGTCGCCACTGATGAGGCATGACTCGACCCAGCCTGCCATGGCTTCATCGAGATTCTCGAGGGCTTCGGCCGGGGTCGTCCCGCTTGTGTAGCATCCTGGCAATTCCGCCACTTCACCCATGTAACCATCGACTGGATCGCCGAATATCACACGATGATAAGGAAGCCGTAATCGGCGCTGGACTTCCGCTTCGCGCTCGTCGTCATTCATTTTCGGGCTCCTTT
Organism: Tepidiformaceae bacterium; assembly: GCA_049662005.1. Lineage (GTDB taxonomy): Bacteria > Chloroflexota > Dehalococcoidia > Tepidiformales > Tepidiformaceae > Amarobacter. Next base: position 1,861 of record JBATAT010000024.1, on the reverse strand, counting down.
GTCCGATCGAGGACAATCTTCACATAGGTGGCTGACACCAGGGAGCCGTGGCGTGGTATCGACAGGTGCTCTCCATCCGGAGACCGGTAGATGTGGTGGCTTCCTCGTGTGTTGTTCAATTCCCATCCGGCCAGCCGGAGAAGTGTGTCGACCTCCTGAAACCGGACGTTCCGTGGCCGTCGCGAAAGCCTAAGCCACAAGGTTCGCCGGTTCACCGCTTCATATTAGCGCATGCCAAATGTCGTTCCGAGGCGTCTTCAGAATCGACAAGCACGGCACGGCCCGCCCAAAATGGAACCATGCCCATTTACGAGTTTCGCTGTGCCGATTGCGGCAAGGTGACCAATTTCTTCACGCGCAAGGTCGATACCGAGATCGTGGCGCCTTGCGAGCACTGCGGTAGCAAGAAAACCAGCCGGATGATGTCCAAGTTCGGGCGTTCGTACACGCGCTCGGACATCATGGAGAAATACGGAGACCCTTCGGAATCGGGGAACCCCGACGCCTACCGGGACCCGCGCCAGATTGGCTCGTGGGTCGAGAAGAAGTTCGATGAATACGGCATGGATTTGCCAGATGGCGCCCGAGAAATGATCGACGCGGCGCGGGACGGCGACCTGCCTGATCCGGTCAAAGACTTGTAAGAACCGCCGAGAACACGAAGGACGCCAGTTTGGGGTTCCTTGATAACGCTTGGCGGACTTGGCGTTCTTTGCGGTTGAACTATTCCGCCGGATCCATGAGGTCTTTGAAGCCGTATTTGGCGTGTGGGCCCATCACAATGATTTCGAAGATGCCGATGCCCTTCTTGCGGCCTGCGGTGACTTCGCTGACCTGCTGAACGTGGAGGTTGGCCATTGGGTTTTCCGTGGCGAGGTCATACATCCCGCCGTCGACTTCGTCTGGGCCAACCCAGACGCCGTGGCCCCACTTCGGCTCGCCGTAGCCAATGCCTTTCATCAGGAACGAGTACATCGGCTTGAACTCGATATCGAGTTGGTTGCCTTTTGGCGGGGTGAGGGTCACGGTCGCTGATTCAAGCCAGCGGGTGCCTTTTTTGAAGCGCAGGTCGTGGTCGACAGCGGCTTCTTCTTCGCTGGCATTCGGGTAGGGTTTGAGGATGGCGCCCGACTGGTGCCAGCGGGTACCGTCGGCGAATTCAGAGGCCGTGTAGAGCGTGCACATGTCTTCAAAGTTCAGCGGTGCCCAGTTCCAGAAGAACTGAGGCACTTCGTCCGAAGGTGCACCACGGGGGTCACGCCCGCCCACGTTTCGAATGCCCCACGAGTGGTCGCGGCTTCCCCACCAGGTGCCTTCGCCGAGGTTGTAGGTCGTGCCGTTGCAGGAGAGTTTGCCGGACCAGTTCCCGTGCTGGGTCATGCGGGTGTAATCCATCACCGGGACGTTCCGTGAAAGGCGCATGAAGTGCGGCTCTTCGTTGGGGAGCGAGCGGGCATCGAAGATGAGGTCGGCGGAGATACCCCACTTATTCTTCGCAACCTTTATCCGGATCTTCTTCAGCGGTTCGACAACCTGCACCGAAATTGGGCCGACGCGGGTATCCATGCGGTCGTTACCGAGGAGCCGTGATGCGCGGACGAAGTACTGCTGTTTTCCACCCTGCACGACTGAGAACGCGGCATCGATGATCCCGAGATTCGGGTAGACGCCCATGGCGACGGCGAAATAGACGTCCCCATCGCGACGATAGCCGTTGAAGAAGTAGCGGTCGTAGAAGTTCCGGTCGCTCGTGGCGACGCGGTCGAAGGTGTAGGGGGTCTGGTGGGTCAGGTACTCATCGGCAGCGGTGATGGCCATGGATTCGTGGCTCCGGGGGTTTTGCCGGGACTGTAGGGGAGTG
>JBATAT010000023.1:0-2739 GCA_049662005.1 Tepidiformaceae bacterium | reverse complement strand
GGTGTTCATTTCGAGGAAGAAGTAGCTGCCGTCCTGGTTGAGGAGGAACTCGACCGTGCCAACGTTATGGTAATTCGCCGCTCGCGCGATCCTCACAGCTGCGCGCGAGAGGTTCCGGCGAAGCTGCGGCGAAACGGCAATGCTCGGGCACTCTTCGATCAGCTTCTGGTGCCGGCGCTGGATGGAGCATTCACGCTCGCCCACCGGCACCGCATTGCCGAACTTGTCGGCGATGACCTGGACTTCGATGTGGCGGACGTGCTGGAGGTTTTTCTCGACGTAGATGGCGGAGCTGCCGAAGGCTGCCTGCGCCTCCTGCATCGCGCGGGCCGCCGCTTCGCGGAACTCGGAAGCGGAGTTGATCAAACGAATGCCGCGTCCGCCACCACCAGCGGCCGCTTTCACCATCACCGGGTAGCCAATCTCATCGGCGAAGGCCATGGCTTCATCGACCGAGGTGACTTCGGCACTGCCCGGGAGAACGGGAACGCCACACTGCTGCGCGATCTTGCGCGCTTCGATCTTGTCGCCGAGCAAGCGGATGGATTCGGGCGATGGCCCAATGAAGGTGAGGCCAGCTTTGATACAGGCCTCGGCGAAATCGGCGTTCTCGGCGAGGAAGCCATACCCGGGGTGAATCGCCTCCGCGCCACTGGCGAGTGCCACCTCGATGATCTTGTCACCATCAAGGTAGCTTTCACGGGCATCGGCCGGGCCGATGAAGTATGCCTCATCTGCGTAGCGAACGTGCCGCGCGAGGCGGTCGACTTCTGAGAAGACCGCCACCGAACTGATGTCGAGGTCGCGGAGGCCGCGCACGATACGGAGCGCAATTTCACCGCGGTTGGCCACAAGGACCTTCGAAAACATGCGCAAATCCTGATACTTGTCTAGCGGAATCCGATGGCAAAGCATACGGGCGGCAAGTTGCTGGCGCGAATCCTCTGGCTCGGCCTCCTATGTGGCTCTACGCTTGTGATGTGGACGACCACACGTTGCGCGTTCTCGAATTCGGAAAAGTGCTCTCGCTGCTGGCGGATGAGGCAGCGTTCAGCATCGGGCGCGAGCTTGCCCTGGCGGTCCGCCCGGAAACCGACTACCAGGCGGCTTTCGAACTCCAATCACAAACAGCCGAAATGCGGCTGCTCGACCAGATGGGAATCGATGTGCCGTTCGCGGGAGCACACGACATTCGGCCAGCGATCCACGCTGCCGGGATCGGCCAGGTGCTGGAGCCGAGCGACCTTGTCGAGGCGGCCCAGACGCTGCGGACAGCGTGGAGCGCGCACCGCACGATCGAAAAGGTGCGAGAGCGCATCCCGCGGCTCGGACTGCTCGCGGACAGGATCAGCGACTTCCGCCGCTTCACCGACGAAGTGGACGCGGCGATCACTCCCCGTGGCGAAGTAGGTGACAACGCGAGCGAACAGCTGGGGATCACGCGCCGCGAGTTGCGGATCGCGGAATCGCGGCTCGAACAACGCGCCCAGGCCGCGCTTGCCGACGCGATCCGCCGGGGTGTGGCCCAGGAGGGGCTCCTGACCGAACGAAATGGTCGCAAGGTCATCCCGATCAAGGCGGACTACCGGGGCCAGGTACAGGGAATCGTGCACGATGTGTCATCGAGCGGGGCCACCGTTTTCGTGGAGCCGATGGGAGTGGTGGACGCCGGCAACCAGGTCCGGGAGTTGCAATTGGCCGAGCAGCGAGAGGTTCGGCGCGTGTTGCAGCGGCTCACGGCCCTCCTTGGCGAATCCGAAGAAGATGCGCTCCGGAGCACGATGGCCCTGGCAGGTCTGGATGTAATCAGCGCCAAGGTCCGCTTCGGGCGGCGGATCAGAGCCGAGCTGCCTCCACCGGGCGAGGTCGCGAGCTGGTTTCGGCCGGACGGGGCAACGATCCTCCAGCGTGGGCGACATCCGCTGCTACGCGGGGAGGTCGTACCGACCAGCCTTGAAGTTGGCGGCGAGTACGCTGGTGTGCTCATCACCGGACCGAACACCGGGGGCAAAACGGTCGCCCTCAAGACCCTTGGGTTGCTCACGTTAATGGCGCAGGCGGGTATCCCGGTGCCCTGCGACGAGGGTGGCCGCTTCGCCTGTTACCCGAGGATCTACGCCGACATCGGTGACGAACAATCGATCGAACAGTCGCTCTCGACGTTCTCGTCGCACATGCGGAACATCATCGAGATCCTTGCGAAGGCCGAGCCCGGCACGCTCGTGCTACTCGACGAACTCGGCGCGGGGACGGACCCCGCAGAGGGGGCGGCACTCGCCCGGGCTATCCTCGAAACACTGTTGGAGCGCGGCTGCACCCTCGTTGCCACGACCCACCACGGCGAACTGAAAGTGTTCGCCCACAACGACCCGCGCCTTCGCAACGCCTCGGTGGAATTCGACATCGAAACGCTCAGCCCGACGTATCACCTGACGGTCGGGTTGCCCGGGCAATCCAATGCGCTCGCGATTGCCCGCCGCCTGGGCTTGAGCGAGGACGTCCTTGAACTGGCCAGCGACCAGCTTGCGCCAGAGCACTTCGAGTTCGAAAACCTGCTCGGCGAGATCCGGGCAGAGCGAGTTGCCGCGGCCGATGCGCGGCTTGGCGAAGAAGCCGCTCGTCGCGAGGCGGAAGATCTGCGAGTGGTGCTGGCCGCCCGGCGGGACGCGATCGAGCATGAGCGCGCTGGCATCCTGGGAGCGGCGCAGCGTGAAGCCGAGGACACGCTCGCGCGAATGC
>JBATAT010000022.1:0-2829 GCA_049662005.1 Tepidiformaceae bacterium | reverse complement strand
CCGCCGCTATCCTTGTCAGCATCACGAACTTCGGCCAGACCGGCCCGCTGGCGACCTGGGCATCCTCCGATATCGTCGCCTCGGCCATGGGCGGGCATATGCACCTCAACGGCGACGACGAACACGGCCCCGTCCGAACGACAGCGCCGCAGTCGTTCGCCCAGGTGAACGCGCAGGCCGCAGTCGGCGCGATGGTCGCGCTCTACGCTCGCGGCGTGAACGATGGCCTCGGCCAACACGTTGATGTTTCGATGCAGGAAGCCATGGCCAACGCCATGGACCACGCCCAGCAAACCTGGGACATCCGCAAAGTGAACACCTTCGGCCCCGGCGTGAACCGCCAGGGCTCCGGTATCCGCGCCGGCCGCTACCTCTTCGAGACTGCGGATGGCTGGCTCACCGCGCTCCAGGCGGGCGGCCTCATCGGCCAGAACGCCAATTCGATCATCGATTGGCTGGACGAGACGGGCGACGCACGGGACCTTGCAAGCGACGCCTGGCGGTTGAAGCTCACCACGCTCACGCCCCTCACGCCCGATGAACGCGCCTATGTCGAAGAGACCATGAGCCTCTTCTGCAAGCCGCGAAAGAAGGAGGCACTGGTGGCCGAAGCGCAGCGACGGAATGCCGGCTGGGCGCCAGTCTTCGGTCCGCAGGAGATCGTCGAGAGCAAACACCTTGCCGCGCGCGACTTCTGGATCCGGGTGGTCCACGAAGACCTTGGCGAATCCTTCATCTACCCGGGAGCGCCCTTCAAGCTCGAAGGCACCCCCTGGCGGCAACGCGGCCGCGCACCCCAGGTCGGTGAACACAACGAACAGGTCTTCGGCGGGTTGCTTGGCCTCGAACCAGCCGAACTTCGCCGGCTTAAGCTGAAGATGGTGATTTGAGCATGCCTGAACAACCACTGAAAAAACCGTTCGACGGCCTCCGTGTCGCCGATTTCGCCTGGGTCGGCGTAGGGCCGACCGTTTCCAAGTACCTCGCCGATAACGGCGCCGAAGTCATCCGCATCGAGTCGAGCACCTACCCTGAGGCCCTCCGCCGCGTTGGTCCCTTCCCCGGCGACACGCCGAATATCGACGGTTCGGGCTACTACGCGAACTTCAATAGCTCGAAGCTCGCAATGTCGGTGAATTTCAAGCACCCGCAAGGGCCCGAACTCGTCAGGCGCCTCGTGGCGAAGTGCGATGTCGTCACTGAGTCGTACACGCCAGGGACGATGGCTCGCTTCGGGTTTGACTACGAGTCGCTGAAAGCCGTCAGGCCCGATCTTCTCATGGTCTCGATGCCGCTTTACGGCCAGACCGGGCCATGGGCGAACTACATGGGCTACGGCCACGTCCTCCAGGCAGCGGCCGGGTACAACCACCTCACCGGTTGGGAAGATGGGCCGCCGATTGGCACGGGCATCGCCTACACCGATTTCCTTGTGCCGCATTTCGCTGCCATCGCGGTCATCGCAGCGCTGGACCACCGCCGCCGTACCGGCAAAGGCCAGTACATCGATTTCAGCCAGATGGAGTCTGGGGTCCACGGGCTGGGTACCGCTATCCTCGATTGGACGGCGAACGGTCACGAGCAGATCCGTCTCGGCAACCACGATATGGAAGCCGCTCCGCACAACGCCTACAAGTGCAAGGACGGGCGCTGGATCGCCCTCGCCTGCGTCACCGAGAGGCACTGGGAGGGGCTCAAGGCCGCCCTCGGCCGCCCCGAATGGTGCGATATGGATCGCATGCGCCGCCGCTGGCAACGCATCAACGAAATGAAAGAGATCGACCGCCACCTCGGCTACTGGTTCGAGGATTACACCCGCACCGAAGCCGAAGCCGAATTCCAGGCCGAGGAGGGTGTCGATGCGCCACCCATCCGCAAGTTCACCACGAAGCAGGTTGTCGAACTCATGCAGTCGTTTGGCGTACCTTGCGGGATCGTCCAATCGGCCGAAGAGATGCACGCCGACCCGCAACTCGCCCACCGCGGCCATTACTGGAAGCTCGAACACCCCTACATGGGCCTCCGAACCTACGATGGCCCCGCCTTCCGCCTCTCCAAAACCCCATCCGAACTAACCAAGGCCGCACCGATGCTTGGCGAAGACAACGAGTACGTCTACAAAGACCTCCTCGGCCTGACGGACGACGAATTCGCGCAGGCCATGGCGGACGGAGTGATGGAGTAAATCGACCGGCCGGAATGACGTGAGACCGCTACGGCGCGATTAGCCACTACAGCGCCCGGACGGCTTCTCGAATCTTCGCCGCCGCCTCGATCACCGCTTCTGGTGATTCCTGCGTTGGGATGAGGTTGATGTGCCGCGCACCGGCTTCGATGAACGGCGCCAGGTGCTCCGCGATCTCGTTGGCTGTGCCGAACGGGGTGTACCGTTCGAACCGCTCGAACGGCAGCCGGTAGGTGCTCTCCATGCCCTGCGAAACGAGTGCCTTCGCCTCTTCGCGCGAATTCGAGACGCTCGTCCAGAACTGCATGCCCAGTTCGATCTCCGCTGGCTCGCGTCCCGCGTCGCTGGCGACCTCGGCGATCCGTTCAGCCGCTTCCGCGAAGCGCTCGGGGCTGAGCCAGATGCCGGTATAGCCGTCCCCGAGCTTACCCGCCCGGCGAAGCGCGGCATCGCTCCGGCCGCCCACGTGAATGGGCACCGGCCGAAATGGCTTCGGGTAGAGCGTCACGTCATCGAGTTGGTAATGCTTCCCCTCGAACGTCACATGGTCCTCGGTCCAAAGCCGCTTCAGGATCTGCATCGCCTCGTTCGTTCGTGCGCCTCGTGTAGTGGGGTCCACCCCGGAACTCCAGAACTCGTGCGGA